>CAZTOS010000138.1:0-1536 GCA_964615185.1 uncultured Thermococci archaeon | reverse complement strand
AACCCCTTTCGGTTAGCACTCTAGTGTCTCCAGTAAAGCACGCAGCACCGGTTGTTGTCCCAACTAAATCTCCCTCTGGACGGAGTTTTGAGAAATTCAAACCTGTATTGTGGACAAAGATCATTCCATTTTCTCCTGCCAGATAGTTCTGGTACTTCTCGACGGTGAGGTCGTAGAATGTTTTTGGTTCACTTGTGGTCGTGATTTCCTTAACGACTTCAAGACCCTCGACAAGATGCAGCATCTTTATAATCTCTTCTCTGCCTTCATCAACATGCCCAATGAGCTTTCTGAGAAACCTTATCAGAGTAGCCTTAGCAACTTTGCCCCTTTTGTGCCACTGTCCTAAGGAAACTTTCTCCCCATTGATAATTCCAAGTGTCTGGCTTCCGTTGGTCTTGAATTCAACGCCAAATTGCTCTGCCCACTCTCTGAACGACTCAAATCTTAACGGTAAACCAAAGGAACCACCTTTGGCGCTCTCAAGAGCTTTCTCAAGCTTGTTTCTCTTCTCGTTGTTCTGGAGATACTTCCCTATGAGCTCGTAGAACCTGAGTAGTGATGAGTACTCCTCAACATGCATAACATAGTCAATGCCGTCTTTTCTCGGCTTTTCTCTCATCCTAGCCTTAATTCCATAAGCGTTTAGGTAGTGAGTTATTGCCTCAATGAGACCTTTATTTGACATGCCAAGCTCAATACCAGGTTTGTTATTTATGTGTCCCTCAGCATCGAAGAGACCAGCTATGAATGAGAACACCGCGCTGGGGCCTGCTTTGAGAATTGCCCGAGGGATTCCTTTCCTTATATCTTGAAGCAGGCGAATGTAGTGGGATGTAATTTCTTTTGCCTTGATGCTAATGTAGTGGATGTTCCTGTCTTTCTGATAAGAATAGCGCTTTCCATATTGCTCTTCAAGGTAGTCATTTATCCTTTCAAGAGTTTCAAGAGTGGAATCATATATCCTTAACCTGTCATAGACATATTCGTGTCCTTTCACTCTGCTCCTATACTTACCTATACTTCCGTCTCCAGCTATGAAGCCTGCCAGCCAGTAATCAAAAATGAACTCAACCTTTTCCTCTCTGGGCATCCCTGCGATGAGCATGTCTCCAATCCTGAGCTCATCAGCACGCTTTTCTACGATTTTGAAGTCTGGTGTAAGCACAAAGAATGGATGCCAAGGTGAAGTGAGAATCTTCGTCCCCTTGTTGGTTTTTATATTATACTTTGTAATTCTCTCATCGAGTTCGTAGCGCCAGATAACTTTCACTTTTCCTTTAACGATCGTTCCTTTCTGAGGATCAAAGGAGCGGACATAAATGGGGATACTATCAACATTAATACCCCAGCGGTTGTACTCTGGGTCATAAAACTCGCCTAAGTTTCTATAGTGCTCATACATCTCTGCCATTGTAATGAGGTGCTCTTCTCCCTCATTTTCAAAGATTATCTTTGCGCTTCCGTCGATACAGCCCCCGCCCATTTTTTGTATCATAGCCACATCGTGTGCTGCTTTCATTATGCTTTCCATGT
>CAZTOS010000137.1:0-1571 GCA_964615185.1 uncultured Thermococci archaeon | reverse complement strand
CACTTCTTCCACTCAGTATAGCCACATCTTCCGCAAGCCCATCTATCCTTGTGGTTTGCCATGAAAACTCCAGGACCGCATCTTGGGCAGTATTTGTTCTTCCTCACAACTTTGCCATCCTTAACTTCATAAAGCTTCCACTTCTGCCCCATCATTCTCCCTCCTTCTTCTCAATCAAACCATCTCTAATCAGAATGTACTCAGGCTCAATGTAGAGCATTCTCTCCTTGCTCTCATAAGCCTTTGCATAGCCCTTTGAAACCCTGCTACCAAAGTAAGACCTAATGTACTGAATAACTGTTGTCTCTGGGTTTAAGTCAAGCATTGCAACGAGCTTTCCTTTTACATCCTTTCTTGAGGGGGTCGGTTCCCCTTCATGGATAATCTCGAAGTAAATTTCCTTTCTCCCGAGGAGCTTGTTCTCCTTAATTTCAGTAACTCTAATCTCCATCGTAAACCACCTCCATCTTACGCAATATCTCAGCACATCTACGCTTACATTCCGGTGTTACCTTTATAAGCACTATGCCCTCTTTGGGCTGGCCATAAACAACCAACGCATTGAGAGGAGCGTAAAGCACCGCAGGAATTGCGGATAGGTCTTCTTCACCATAAACTTTAATGTGAACGTTTAAACCTCTCTTGGCAAGCTCGATGGATTTTCGGATCGCATTTAATAAAGCTTTCGTTATGGTTGCCGGTGGATTGCTTGCTGTAAGTACTACAGCATCAAACTCAATTTCTGGATTGTACTCATTTCGCTCAGTTTTGTGGTCGTATATTGCCACATTGGGCTTTATGCCGAGCTTTAAAACATTTTCCGTGACAACATCCCCAACTGTAATAAGATAGGGAGCTTTTTCAAACCTTTCTTTTGCTAAAATATAAGGGCGGGGAAGTTCACCCCTAACTAACTCACCCAATGGCTTTTTAAGTTCACTTCTAAGGGAAAAAGGGAGTTTGAAGTAAAATTCTCTGCACATCTTTATCTGACCCTTATTGCATACTTCCCTGGGACTTTCACGCCTAATTTTTGAGCTATCTTTGAATTTTCAACGTCCATGATTATAACCAAGTCAAACCACTCATCGCTTAAATCCCTGCTCCCGCAAACTGGGCATCTGTCCTCAGTTGTTATGTAGTGACAGTGTCTGCAGGCTCTTTCCTTCATCCAGCCTCACCTTTACGCTTTTCTTTTGCAATCCACTCAAATTTTCCAAGACCGGGTTGTCTCATCGTTAGACCTATCTTGTTCTCTCTGATTATCCTGCTCTTAACACTGATGGCAATTATCCTTGCCCTAACTTCATCGCCAAGCTTAAGGAGGTATTTCTTTTCCTTTCCAAGGAACTGCTTGTTCTTTTCATCAAAGACCACATAATCATCCATAAGCTGGGAAATGTGAACGAGACCATCCATGGGTCCAATTCTTATGAAAGCACCGTAAGGGGCAACATCAACAACTTCTCCCTCAACAACCTCATGCATCTCGGGCTTCCAAACGAGGACATCAAAGACTACTTCATGATAAGTTGCACCATCCCCCGGGACGATAATACCCTCACTAACCT
>CAZTOS010000136.1:0-1583 GCA_964615185.1 uncultured Thermococci archaeon | reverse complement strand
ATATTGATCACACCAATTTGAAACCTTATGCTACAAAGGAGGATATAATCAAGTTATGTGAGGAGGCTAAGAAATACGGCTTTTATGCTGTCTGCGTCAATCCTTATAGGATAAAGCTTGCAAAGGAGATGTTAAAGGGCACGGACATAAAAGTTGCATCCGTTATAGGCTTTCCACTGGGTGCAGCACCAACGGAGGTTAAGGTATTCGAAGCACAGAAAGCTCTTGAAGATGGTGCCGATGAGCTTGATATGGTCATAAACATTGGGGCATTGAAAGATCGAGATTATGATTACGTCAAGAGGGACATAGAAGAGGTTGTTAGAGTTGCTCACGAAAAAGGAGCTATAGTGAAGGTAATCATTGAGACGTGCTATCTAACAGATGAGGAGAAAGAAATGGCTTGTAAGCTGGCAATGGAAGCGGGGGCTGACTTTGTAAAGACTTCAACAGGCTTTGGAAGGGGAGGAGCCACGGTGAAGGATGTTAAACTGATGAGAAAGGTTGTTGGGGACAAGCTTGGAGTTAAAGCCGCTGGAGGAATCAGAACATATGAGCAGGCTTTAGAAATGATAAAAGCGGGGGCAAACAGAATCGGCACATCAAGTGGAGTAAAAATTGTGGAGGGTGCTAAGAAGTGAAGGAAGAGCTTTATGAAATCTTAAAATCTGCCGTTGAGGAGCTCAAAGAGGAGGGCTTAAATCCAGATATAATGCTTGCTGGCCCTGAATTTCTGAAGCATGCAGCTGAGATAATTCAAGATTGTCAGCTTGCTGTCTATGAGATAAAAGAGCTTAATTCCGATGCTGTGATTGCAGACTCTCAATACTTGGGACAACTTAAGAGGGCTTCGAGGAGAATATCAATAGAACCTCTTTTCAAAGAAAGGGAAATGTGGGAAGAAATACAGAGAGTTTAACTTTGAATGAGACTTACTATGTCCGGATATCTTTTCTTTATTGTGTATCCCAGTCCTCCACCTATCACTATACCCGTCACTGCTTGTAATGTATCATTATATAGCTCCGCAATTGCGGCACCATATCCGCCCATCACAAAAGCAACTATGACATAGCCGGCTACGAGTATTATACCACCTGCAATTGTTGCCATAAGTGTAGTTGTGTAGTCATCTCCTTTTGAGGCTATGTATCCCACTATGAAACCTTCTAATCCTTTCACTATTAAAGTAAATGGTGCCCATGCGGGATATCCAATTAAATCAGCTAAAGCTGACCCCACGCCACCAGCAAAAGCTCCAATGAGCGGGCCAAAAAGAATTGCCGTTAGCATCACCATAGTATCTCCAAAGTTTAAGTATCCGCTGGATGCTGGAATTGGGACTCTAATTATAATCGTTGCAACAGTCACGACTCCCGCCATAATTGCTGAAAGTGCCACAGTCTGAGCGCTTTTAAATTTCCCACGATTTTTAAAGATATATCCAAAATAAGCTAACGCTAAAATCACTAAAAATCCTTTAAAATATGGGATGTAATGAAGCAACATCTTTTCGTCCATATTTCATCCCTCCACTTTATTGATAATTTCAAGTTAAAACTTGAAATTGATATTTATAAAGA
>CAZTOS010000135.1:0-1718 GCA_964615185.1 uncultured Thermococci archaeon | reverse complement strand
TACCTGGGAATTGCTACGAATTTAAAAAGGGCAAAGAAGTTTGGAGCGGTTTACTTTCTATTTGGCTTAGTTGGGTCGCTCTGGGCTCTTTTTTATTTCACGAGAACTCCCATGGAAACTCCTATGTTATTTGCTGTTCTCGGAGCATGGGCACTCTCTTCTCTGATTGGGCTAATAATCTTTCTGAAGGAAAAAGAAGCTTCTGTGCCTCCTGTTTTCTCCATCATAGCGATTGCTCTCCTGAGTGCTTCAGCTTTCCTCAGTGCTTTCTCTGCCCAGTGGCTGGTGAGTGACTACTATATCCATGTAAAGATGGAAGAGAACATACCTAAGAACGCCACGGTAATTGTGGCTTATCCGGAACAAGTTCCCCCTCCAAATCTCACAAACTCAAGCTAACCTTTTAAGAATCATTGTATCTAAGTTGAGTTTGATGAACCAAGAGCTTAGATATCGAAGGGTTTCCTCATGGGAGTTCGACTTAATTTTGAGAGAAGCAGAAAAGTATGGCGAGCTTAGGCACAGCTTTTTTGCAGTTGTTGAGGGCAAATTCAGGGATGTTTATGCTGTGAACGAGGATGTTTGGAGGGAAATTGAGAATCTAAAGCTCAACCCCTATTCCTTTGGGACTTTTGTTGGAACGATAAAAGTTGATGAAAATTTGGTGGAGAAGTTTTATCCAAACATTGAGTTCTTCTACTTCGTTGATATCAAAAAGAACTATGCCATCTTGAAGCCAAAGGCTGCTTTCCTTTTCACAACTGGTAAAGATGTTCCAAAAAGGGGGGTTAAAGAATACAAATGGGAAGGCACAAAAAAGCTTGTTCTCCTCGATGAGAATGGTGTGATTTTAGGAATTGGCAGAATTCAACCCAACAATGAGAGGAGCTTTATTAGGAACATCACAGACGTTGGTGAATTTATACGGCGGCACAAAAAAGCGTAACTTTTATATACCTCTACGTTTATAGTATCTTTCGGTAATTAAAATCAGAGCTTTTCTGATAATGTCAAATAATCAGATTGGGAGGTGATGGAGATGGTTAAGCGTGTTAAGACGGGAATTCCGGGAATGGATGAAATACTTCACGGGGGAATACCAGAGAGGAACGTGGTTTTACTAAGCGGTGGACCAGGAACTGGTAAGACAATTTTCAGTCAGCAGTTCTTATGGAACGGTCTCCAGATGGGCGAGCCAGGCATATATGTTGCTTTGGAAGAGCACCCAGTCCAAGTGAGGCAGAACATGGCTCAATTTGGCTGGGACGTGAAAAAATATGAAGAAGAAGGATTATTTGCAATGGTTGATGCATTCACAGCAGGAATTGGTAGATCGAAGGAATATGAAAAATACATCGTTCATGACCTGACTGATCTTAGGGAATTCATCGATGTTTTGAGGCAAGCAATTAGGGATATTGGAGCAAAAAGGGTTGTTGTGGACTCAGTTACAACACTTTACATAAACAAACCAGCCATGGCGAGAAGCATAATCTTACAGCTCAAGAGAGTTTTAGCAGGAACAGGGTGTACATCAATCTTTGTGAGCCAGATCAGCGTTGGTGAGAGAGGATTTGGTGGACCCGGAGTTGAGCACGGCGTTGATGGCATCATAAGACTCGACCTTGATGAGATCGATGGTGAGCTTAAGCGTTCATTAATCGTCTGGAAGATGAGAGGAACCTCACATTCAATGAAGAGGCATCCATTTGATATAA
>CAZTOS010000134.1:0-1770 GCA_964615185.1 uncultured Thermococci archaeon | reverse complement strand
CCCTCTCTGAACCTTTTCATAGAAGTCTGGAATGTCCTTAGTGATGTATGCCCTAATCTGAGCTGAGAGAAGTGTGCCCAATGTGTATGTCGGAAAGTAGCCGATTGTTGCATGAGCCCAGTGTATATCCTGAAGAACTCCTTCACTGTAAGTTTTTGGCCTGATTCCCAACAAGTGCTCCATCTCGTCATTCCAAAGCTCTGCAACTTCACTTGCCCTTAATCCTTCGTTTATCATGAGCTTTTCAAGCTTGTACCTCAAGAGGATGTGCATGTTGTAAGTTACTTCATCAGCCTCAACTCTAATGAAATCTGGTCTAACCGTGTTGAAGTAACAATAGATGTCTTCTGGAGTGTAGTTTGAGATAAACGGAAGATTATCCCTGAGGATTGGGTAAACTAATTCTGCAAATTCTCTTGAGCGACCAATGACGTTTTCCCAGAATCTGCTTTGGCTTTCATGAATGCCAAGAGAAACCCCACCCGCTATTGGGGAGAACATGAACCTTTCATCCTGCTGAAGTTCATAGAGGGCATGTCCAAATTCATGGACTACTGCCAATAGAGTTCTCCTAAAGTCAAAGCCTTCGTATCTCGTTGTTATTCTAACATCTCTTATTCCAAATTCTGTTGTGAATGGATGAGGCGAAACATCTAAGCGACCTCTAGTCCCCAGAGGATAGCCAAAAAGCTTGAGTATCTCGAGATTTACCTTTTTCATTGCTTCAATATCGTACTTCTCTTTTTCAAGCGGATGTTCTTTCGGGAATTTCCCTTCCTCGAGAATTTTATCAAGAATGGGCTTGAGCTCTTTTTCGAGTTTCTCAAATATTGGGTCTAAGTCCCTGGTCCTCAATCCTTCTTCGTATAGGTCGAGTAAAGCATCGTATGGATACTCATCATAGCCGAGATAGTCAGCAGCTTTCCTTGAAAGTTCTATGATTTTGTCAAGATAAGGCTCAAAGAGTTTGAAATCGTTCTTTTGCTTTGCTTCTGCCCATGCCATCGTTGCTTTGCTCCTAACCTCACTCATCTCTCTGACAAACTCTGGGGGAAATGCCTTTGCTATTCTAATTGAACGCTTAAGAACCCTCACAACACCTTTTTCATAATCGTTAAGGCCTTCTCCTTCTGCTTTCTCAACAAGTCTAACAAATTTTTCATCTAAGATCAGCTTCTGATTTAACACTGAAAGTTCTCCCTGAGCAACGCTCCTCTCAGTTATGCCCTCTTTTGGCATGTTTACCTCCATATCCCAGCTAAGAACACTTTGAGCGTGTCCAATTGCCCATATTGTCTTGTATTTTAGCAGAATTTGTTTTATAATCTCGTTTTGGAAGACTTCTCCCATTTTAATCACCCATTAAGCTTTATTTTAAGATTCTTTTCAACCTTTTAAACCTTTTCGATATTCATCTAAACGAAATAAGAGGAGTAGAAAAGGATTACTTAGCACCCAAAAGATAAATAAAGCAATTTGTCAAGTTAGGGGAGGGGGATATGGAGTTAGATTTGGTTGTTATTGGCCATGTCTCAATAGATCATATCAGGTTCCCCAAAAGAGAAGAGATTCTGCAGCCGGGAGGAGCTGCCGCTGCCGTTGCTACTTCAGCAGCATTAAGCGGTGCAAAAGTAGGATTAGTCACAAAAGTTGGCAGGGATTTTCCAGAAGAGTGGTTAAAAAAGCTGAGCGAAATTTTAGATATTAGAGGAGTTGACATCCTCGAAGGGAGGACAATTCACATTTACATGATATATCATGAGGATGGAA
>CAZTOS010000133.1:0-1822 GCA_964615185.1 uncultured Thermococci archaeon | reverse complement strand
CCCTTCCACCGGGCTTAACTTTTTTCATCACATATTGAAGGGCTGCAAGTTCACTCGCACTAACCGGTACGGGTAGATTCTCCTTTTGACTCTTTGAGAGCTTTCCACCGAACGGAGGGTTCGTCAAGATCACATCATAACGTTCTTTTGGCGTGGAAAGAATGTTCTCACTAAAGGTGTCTTTGAGAACAATGTTAGCTTGAAGACCATGTATCATGCTATTCATTGTGGCAATAAGAAAAGCTATGGGCTTTAATTCCTGGCCATAAAAGTTCTTTGAGAGGTTTTTGAACTCTTCAAGGCTCAGCTTATCTCCATAAGTCTCAATAATGTAGTTGTAGCTTTCCACCAAGAAGCCAGCAGAACCACAGAAGGGATCAAATATTGTCTCACCGGACTTCGGATCAATAACCTTAACCATGAACCTAACAACGGGTCTTGGAGTGTAATACTCTCCAGCGGCTCCACCCTCACGGCCCATCATCATTAGCGTTTCCTCGTAAAGCTGAGACATTACGTGAGTGTCTTCAGGGTTTGTGAAGTCAATGTCCTTGATCTTCAGGATAATCTCCTTAAAATTGTGAGGATCTCTGACTTTAGGCGAAATATTCTGAAAAATCTCAGCGATTTTCTCCTTCTCAGGGCTTCCACCTAAGTTCCTAAGATAAGGAATGACCTCATTATAAACAAACTTCTGCAACTTCTCTGCATCGGCCATTTCAAAGTTTTTTGCTTCTACCGCTTTAGGCCAATTTGAGAACCTATACTTTTCCTCAATCAATGGAATGTACTTATGACCACTAACAATGGCTTGAAGCTCTTTTTCCTTTTCTTTGTCATCTAAAAGTTTAAGGAAGAGAATCCATGAAAGCTGCTCAACATAGTCAATCAAAGTTAACCCATCTCTTCTCATAATTTCATAAATCTGCTCAATTAAACTTGCGAACTGTGATCTTTCCATTTAATCACACCTCCCCATATAGATCCGCATAAATACCCTTTTCCAGTTCATCAAGTATCATACGCAACTTTTGTATCCCTTTCCTTGGATCCCCATCTCCCAGTATCTTTATTATACTCATGAAACCTCCATATTCTTTTTTGAATTGCGGGAGATCCAGCACCTCGGGATTTTTCATTTCATCAATTCCAAACAAGCGATATCTGTCAATTAAGTCAAATATCAGTTCCCTAATCTTGCCCCCATGCCTATTAATAAACTCTTTCTTAACATCCAAACACAGCTTTGCCCTTTCATCTCTGGAAACAATTGGAGCATCAAACAAGATATTGGCAAGAAGATCAAATTCATCAGCATCTGGAACATTCTGTATCTTTGATAAGAGTCTTAAATCAATACCGAGTTTTTTCAGCTCATTTTTGAATGCCTTGCGCTTATTCTCATCTTTCCAGATTTCTTTTAAATCATCTAACTTGGTAACTCTTTTCTTAACCTGCTCCCTTGAATATTTGATATACTCAGCATCTAAAAGCCTGTTCCCCCTAACATCTATCTTTATCTTATTCTCCTCATCAATGTAAACATCCAACCCTTCCACTTTGACTGGGGTTCTTTTTCTTCTTTCAGCAGCCCTTAAAGTAACTGTTACATAGTTTCTAGGGTTTGGATCAGGAAACGTGGGCACAACTGTTTCCTTGTCCCTATATCCCTTCGCTCTGATATCCACCTTAACGGCCTCTCTAGGAACACTTTTTACAAAAACAAAGCCCTGATCATCAGATTTCACATGTATTGGATTGCTTGGACCGGCAAAAACAATAATATCAGCTCCTTTAATTGGCTCAAGTGTATCTCCATCAA
>CAZTOS010000132.1:0-1895 GCA_964615185.1 uncultured Thermococci archaeon | reverse complement strand
ATGCAGCTTTTGAGGGCTGTAGTTGAGAAGTTAGCAGAGAAGGGGATTAAAACACTTGTCTTCTTTGATTCAAGAAAAGGAACTGAGAAGCTCATGAGGTTTCTCCTTTCCTCTCCTGCCGTTTACAAAACCTCAACATACAAAGGAACCCTTCCAAAGAACATCCGCTGGGAAATTGAGAGGGATTTTAAAGAAGGAAGGCTTTTAGTTCTGCTAACAACAAATGCTCTTGAATTGGGCATAGACATCGGAGATTTAGATGCCGTAATTAACTATGGAATTCCGCCGGATGGTCTGTTTTCTTTAATCCAGCGTTTTGGAAGAGCTGGGCGTTTAAAAGAGAGGGAAGCATTGAATGGGATAGTTCTTAGAAAGAACGGTCTGGACTATTACTACAAGGAACACTTAGACGAGCTTGTTGAGCGGTTGGAGAAAGGAATAATTGAGTATATGCCCGTTAATCTGAAGAACCGCCTAGTTGTCAAAAAGCACCTCCACTACCTCTTGACTGAACTTAAAGTCCTTGACTGGGATGAGCTGAACGATTTTGAAAAAGTCGTAGCTGAAGAGTTGATAAAGGAGAAAAAGGCAAAGCTCTATAAAAACCCACTAACTGGGAAGAAGGAGCTTAGAATTTTAAGACCAGCTTTTAGCTATTCATCAATCAGAATGGCAAGTGATGAAAGTTACTTCTTGGTTTTAGACGAACCCTGGATAAGGTATAAGCTGCTGGAAAAAGAAAGCTTAAGCGACCTTCTGCGCTTCATAAACTGGCTCAAGCTTAAAGGTTATGTCATTGAAGAAGTTGATAAGCCAGAGTACTATCGCTCGTTATTGCCGGGAATGGCTTACTTCTCAAGAGGGGAACTTTACATGACCAGAGATAAGCTGAAAATTGGGAAATTCCACTTCATATTTGCTAAGCAGCTTAATCGATTTTGGGAAGTTGAAACTTTTGCCTCAAAGCGTGAGGAAGTCGAAATTCTTGAGATTTACAAGAAAAAGCAGTTCAAAGATGTTGAGATTTATATTGGCCGGCTCAAAGTCAAGCATAGGTATTGGGGCTTTGCTGTGAAAGGTAAGGACACTCCACGATATCTCCAAGAACTGCTTAAGCTTAGAGAAGAAGGCATCTTGAAAGGTGAAATTTATGCACCTCTCGTTGGAGGGTTTGAAGCTGTTAACTTGGATGAACTGAGCGATGAAGAATGGAAAATCCTTGATTGGGAAAAATTCGCCAAGGTTGAATTTGATGAGCCTCTGGAGAGAGAATTTGAAACTGACGGTATCTGGTTTGTGTTCCCTGATAGGATTAGAGAGATCGCAAGGGAAGAGTTTCACGAGTTCTTTAGAGTTGCAATTGAGAAAGACCAAGGAGATTTGGCGTTTTCCATCTATGAACGTTTGGATAGGAGAAAGCTCTTCCCAGAGCTTTTAGGGGCCACAACCTACTACGTAAGAAAAACAATT
Organism: uncultured Thermococci archaeon; assembly: GCA_964615185.1. Taxonomy (GTDB): domain Archaea; phylum Methanobacteriota_B; class Thermococci; order Thermococcales; family Thermococcaceae; genus Thermococcus_B. Next base: position 425 of record CAZTOS010000132.1, on the reverse strand, counting down.
GGAGATGTTCTTGAGAGGGCAAAGGCTAAAGATGATGAGCTTGCATTAGCTATAAAGAAAATGATTGACAGCAAAGACGGCATAGGGAGCGGATTGCATGCGATAGAGCACAACATGATAAAGATAGCCCCAATCTTTACCTATGTTGACAGCAGAGAGCTTGGAGGTTACAGTTATGAGAGCTTTCCGAATCCACCACACATAGGAAAGCCAATAGTCTTCATCTACGATGGAAATGAGGGAGGCTTTGGATTAGCAGAGATACTCTATGAAAATGCAGAAAAGTTGATAGAAAAAAGCTTTGAGCACTTGAAGAGCTGCAAATGCAAAGATGGATGTCCACTTTGTGTTTATTCGCCTAAATGTGGAACATTTAACGAGTTCTTAGACAAGTGGCAGGCGATGAAAATTTGGGAGAGGGTTTT
>CAZTOS010000131.1:1571-1978 GCA_964615185.1 uncultured Thermococci archaeon | reverse complement strand
TATCAGTTCTTGGTTGCTATCCCCAAAGAGTTTAAAAACTTAGAAAAGAGTTTCAACTTCACTACGTTAATTAATTTTATTTGGCTCAAATCACTTCTTTAATGCATAGATTCTTTTATAAACTTGAAACACAAAATAATATTGAGATGTACTAATATACAATAGTGTGATTAACATGAGACTGAAGCTGGATTTTGTTCCAATTGAAAGTTTCAGTTATTATGATGTGAACAAACACACGATCCAAGGCTTTATCTATCATACCCTAAAGGATACAGAATTTGGCAATATGCATGATAAACCAAAGTTCAAGTTTTTCACGTTCTCTGACATCTTTCCCCCAACGAATTTTCAGAAGGGAGTTGCAAAGAGTCTGATTATCTCTTCTCCCAACGAAAAGTTTATCG
>CAZTOS010000131.1:0-1561 GCA_964615185.1 uncultured Thermococci archaeon | reverse complement strand
AACTAAAGGAGAAGGATAGAATTTACATAGGCAAATATGAGTTTCATCTGAAGTCCATCAAGAAGTTCAGATTAAAAGTGAAAAACCGATTCATCTCCGGCTCTCCGGTAGTTCTCTACAAAGACAGCAGAAAGAACGAATACTTTAAATTCCATTCCCATCAGGACATCAACTTCTTCCTCAAACGTTTGGAAGAGAATGCTCGCAAGAAATACCACGCTTACTATGGAGAAGACCCCATCATAATAGGCAATCTTTTTGATAAAATGATTCCAAGAGTTAGGAATGGAAAAGTGGACATATACATCAGGATCGTTAAGCGTGGCGTTCCCTTCACCATCGTTGGATCGTCATGGCGACTTCTCGAGAAGCGAAGGATAAGCAGGGAAGAGAAGAAATTCTACAAGTTCATAATGGATTGTGGACTTGGAGAAAAGAACAGCCTTGGATTTGGATTTTTGAATCCGCTTAAGTAGGAGGGGGTTTTGTGGAGAAACTCGGGGAGATTATAGCTCTGGGCGGTTTGTTCCATGATATCGGTAAAGTGATACAGAGGGCTCGTGAGGGTCATGGAACCCATTCAAAAAGAGGTGCTGAGTTTCTTCGAAATCTTGCAAGAAAGACTGGAATCAAAGAATACGAAATCCTGGCACTCTTCTCAGAGTTTCACCATAAGGCAGAAATGAACGAAAAGGAGATGGAAAAAGCGGTTGAGAAAGTTCAGCTGGAGAGACTTGGACTGTCCAAGAAAGAGTTGATAAATGCAATGTGGCTTGTTTACGAGGCGGACAATATTTCATCAAGCGAAAGGGAGGAAGATTCAAAGCTAAACATTGAAAATCCCCTAAAATCAATCTTTACATCAGTCGACATTGGAATGGGAGAAGTGGAGAGCAGATATTACCCGGTGATACCCCTTGATTTTGAGCATGAGTTGCCAATCCCACAAAAAGAAACGGTTGCTCATGCAAAAGACTATGAGTTCCTGAAGGGCAGAATTGAATATGAGCTTGAAAACCTGGAAGAAATTAGTGTTGACAAAGTTTTGGCGGTTTTGGAGCACTACTTAACTTTCGTCCCGGCTATGACTTCAAAAGAAAACGACATTTCCCTCTACGATCATGTGAGGATGACGAGTGCTATAGCCCTTGCTCTCTATCATTACCATAGAGACGACCTCAAGGAGGACAATCCAGAAGAGTTCAAAAAGAGGCTTAGTACTAATGAAAAGAAGCTCCTTCTTATTGGAGCCGACTTTTCTGGAATTCAAGATTTCATCTACACAATAAACATGAGAGGTGCCTTGAAGTATCTCAGGGCAAGGTCAACCTACCTTGACCTGCTTAGTTGGGACATCGTTATGGAGATAATTGAGCGCTTAAACTTGACAAGGGCAAATGTAATATATAACGGTGGAGGAAGCTTCACAATCTTGGCCCAAAACACAAAAGAAGTTAAACATGAGCTCGAAAAAATCAGAAGAGAAATTTCAGAATGGCTTTACCGGAAGTTCAACGGAAAGCTGTACCTTGCGATAGGGTGGACTGAGTTAAGCATAGAG
>CAZTOS010000130.1:0-2239 GCA_964615185.1 uncultured Thermococci archaeon | reverse complement strand
ACTGGTCGTTCCTGAGTGGAATTGTGAAGAGTTTCTTTCCTTTGACGAATTTTGGCGGCTTGGGCTTGAACCAATCAGGCAATTCCCCAGCCTTTTTCTTCTTGTTCAGGGTGAAGAAGCTCCGCCAAGCTTCTGCATTCTTTCTGGCTAATTGTTGGACTGTAGAACCACCAACCCAGTCTTTGAAGCAGTAATAAACCTCTTTTTCCGTCCCGTTAAAGTCTATTTTGCCGAACTCCTTGAACTGCTTCAGCCTCTCGTAGTTGATTTTGTTCCAGATTATGACTGTGGCTTGGGCTAATTCGAAGAGGATTTTCTCTTGGGCTTTTGAGGGCTGGAGTTTTACTGTTATGGAACGCTTCATTTTCTTTCCCGCTCAACTTTTTCAATCCAGAGTTTCATGGCCTCAGTTACCGCAACTCCCAGTGCTCCCCTAATCCGCCCATACTTCTCTGCCACGAGTTCTCTGAACTTTTTCTCAACCTCATCATCCACAGAGACAGTTATGACCCCCACACTCCCACCATTAAATATTAAGACATACAAGCATTTAAACCTTCCCCTTGCTTTCCTGCTCGAAAGCAAATTTTCGAACACTGTATCCGCCCCAAAGGACGAGGCTTGAAAAAAGAAAAAAGTCAATTACGCCTTTCACCGCATGGGCACTTTCTGGTGCTGGAATAATGCCTTCTGTCCTTGCAAATAGAATCGCTGCCTCAAACACTTCTGTTTGGTGGTATGCCTTAGGTTTGACTATACCGTGGTTTATTAAAATGCTCAGTGTTGGAGCTAAGCCGTGGTATCTTAAGCCGCCAGCGTGGATTGGAGGAACATAATAGGTGTGTCCCAAGGTGTGCATCTTTATCTTCGGCGTTAGCCTTCCGCTGTCTCCGTAATCGTAAGTGTAAACTCCTCTCGTCATTGATGGTGCCGCTCTTGGCTCTATTGCATAGAACTCGTACTCCGCTTTACCTTTTAAAACGTCTCTAACGAAGGGATAAGCCAAGCCAGCAAAGTTGCTTCCGCCTCCAACACAGCCAACTATTGTTGTTGGCTCTTCACCAAGTAACTCCATTTGAAGTCTTGCTTCTTCTCCAATAATTGTCTGGTGCATTAAAACGTGATTTAAAACACTGCCCAATGAGTAGCGGGCATTTTCGTCATTCAAAACATCTTCTATAGCTTCACTTATTGCTATTCCCAATCCTCCTGGATGGTTGGGATCATCTTTGAGGAATTTTCTTCCAATCTCTGTTCTGTCACTTGGTGATGGAAAGATTTCGGCTCCATAAATCTGCATTAATATTTTTCTGTAGGGCTTCTGCTGATAACTTGCCCTTGCCATGTACACCCTAATTTTCAGCCCAAACAAAGCTCCCGCTAAGGACAGAGCTGTTCCCCACTGGCCTGCGCCAGTTTCGGTGACTAACCTTTCAATACCTTGATTTTTAGCGTAATAAGCTTGAGCCAATGCAGTGTTAATCTTGTGGCTTCCTGTTATCGTTGCCCCTTCATACTTGAAGTAAATTTTTGCTGGCGTTTTGAGGGCTTTTTCCAAATGTGTTGCCCTGAAGAGCGGTGTTGGTCTTCCAATCTTAGCATACATCTCTAAAATTTCCTCTGGTACTTCAATGAACCTTTTACCGCTCATCTCTTGCTTGACTAACTCTTCAGCAAAAATTCTCTTCAGCTTCTCTGGATTTATTGGTTCGTCTGTTTCTGGGTCTAATGGCGGAGCCAACGGCTCTGGTAAATCAGGCAAAATGTTGTACCACTTCGTTGGTATTTCTTCTGGCTTCAAAACTGCTTTAACCTTCTCCATTTAAACCACCTCCGTAGTTTTTGTTCAAAAAAGTCCCAAAAGTTGGGGAATTAATCCCCTTAATTGTGCAGGAATGGACAGAATAAACTAACCCTGAGTTATTAGATCCAAATAAAAGCTTTCCAAAAACACTCCCTCCAGATTACACTAAAGGACGAGCCAAAAACAATCCCACCCTTCAGCTATAAAGCTAACCAAGAAACCTAAGAAGCCCTCATTCTTAGCTCCAAAAACAGTCACTCCCGATTATCATGGTGCATCAACGCATAAAGGTATTCTTCCACCTTAAATGTTTTTTATTGCTCAATTTGGCAGAATGTCAAGAAAACGTTATTTTTGAGGTTCAACTCTAACACTGTGCCGATACTGTCAGGATAAGCAGTAGGGCGTTAGGTTTAAGCGTCTGATAATACTTCA
>CAZTOS010000129.1:0-2301 GCA_964615185.1 uncultured Thermococci archaeon | reverse complement strand
GCTTCTTTGACGAGAACTACCCCTTGGCAAGAATGGCCGAGGTTACCAGAGAAAGGCTGGAGAAAGCAAAGGATGAAGGCAAGAACAGAATTACACTTCTCGAGAGGTTCGAGATTAATCGGGAAAGATTCAAGGAATTTGCAGACACGCACAAGGCTTCTTATGAATGGGACCATTATAAGAAATTATGGAATCGCTATGCAAGAAGCATATACGATGAGAAAAAGAACGAACTCAAAGAAATTAATGGTAAAAAACTCAGCAAATCATTGTTGTGGAAGATACTTCAAGCTCAAGAACTCTACGTGAGAAATCCGAGGGGCATAAGCTGGAACTACATTCTGGCTTACTACTTGGGAAGAAGCTGTGTTGAGCAGATATTCAAGGAACTTATAAGCATTGACGTTTCTAAGGTCAAGAATTACGAGCCTCAGGAGATTTATTTCGTTGATGGAATTTTGAAGATAGTTTTATTTGCCATAAGGGGGTGAAAAATGTGTATGGCGGAAGAGACATATCCCATCTTTTTAGAGAATCTATGCTCGATGTCTATGCTATAAGAGAAGCTCTCAAAAGAAATCCCGATGCTAGATCGATTGAGGGGATATACCAAAATATAGTTAAAGATGCCGTGAACTTTGAAAGCTGGGGACATGAACAGCTGTTAAGGAATGCGGTTCTGCTTGCTACCATGCTAAAGATACACAATCTCAAAACCAACCAAATCAGAAGGATACTTGAGATAGCGAATCAGATTCATCTAAAGCTAAAGACAAAGAAGGCTGAGAACATTGAAGCAGACCTCATCAAGATGAGATATCTCTTAGCTTATGCAGTTGCAAGGGCTTCCCATAGGGAAAGGGGAATTGAGTACCTCCATAAGATCCTCGAGCCAATGCTTCAAATGACAAATGAGAAAAATTTTGAGAAATTTTATGAGTTTTTACAAGCTGTTGTTGCCTACCACAAGTTCTTTGGGGGTAGAGAAGAATGACGGACAGAAAGTTTTATGGAAAGATAATTCTTAGAGGTAAGATTAAGGCAGTCACCGGCCTCCACATAGGGGCTCAAAGAGAAGTTTCCGAAATTGGTGGGATAGACAATCCCGTCATAAAAGACCCGATAACTGGACTTCCATACATCCCAGGCTCCTCACTTAAGGGACGATTAAGGTCTCTCCTCGAGATTGCAAAGCACACTGAAAGTCCAGAGAAATATCCCTTCAACAGATCGATCGGCAGATACGTTACAATACACGTGTGTGAGACCTACGATAAAGCCAAGGACTGTGAAGTGTGCAGGCTCTTTGGGGCAAGTGGCGAGTCAAACTTCCCATCAAGGCTTATCATTAGAGATGCACACTTAACAGATGAGTGGATTGAAAAGTGGGAGAAAGGTGAGGTTTTAACAGAAACCAAGATTGAGGTCTCAATTGACAGGGTCACCTCTGCGGCAAACCCAAGGCAAAACGAGAGGGTTCCAGCTGGAGTCGAATTTGGATTTGAGGTAATCTATAACATTGAAGATAAGGAAACATGGAAGACCGACTTGAAGAACCTTCTCAGTGCCATGAAAATGCTTGAGGACACTTACCTTGGTGGCTCAGGTTCAAGGGGTTATGGGAAGGTTAAGTTCAACATTGAGAAGGCAATCTTCAGGAGCAAGGACTTCTACTTTGGGAAAGAAGAGGAAAAGCCAATTGACCTCAACATCAAGGAAATCAAGGAGCTTCTCAATGAAGAGAAGTTCAACGCTACCTTTGGGCAAATCAATATCTAATGGTGAAAGAAAATGCAAGCAAAAGCAGTGAAGCTTCATTTCAAAGGTCCACTTCATGTGGGCAGTGAGAACGGGCTGAGTGAAGCAGTGATTCCAGTGCACTCCGATACCATTTTCAGCGCCATAGTCAATGCACTGATTTACCTTGATGTTGATATCTGGCCCTTTGTTAAGGCACTTGAAAGAGATGAACTCTCAATATCATCTGCCTTCCCATTTAAGGGAGAAAAATTCTACTTTCCAAGGCCTCTCCATGTTAGTGAGCTCTTAAAGGACATTACATTCAAAGATAAGGAAAGTTATTCAAAGCTGAAAAAGTTTAAGAAAAAGCAGTTCTTCGACAAAGAAAGCTTTGAGAAGATGATAAACTGCGAAATCCCAAGTTTTTATGAGATAAACCTTGAAGAAAAATATGGCTACAGGATTGGGGACATTCCAAAGGTTGCTCTCGACAGGATTACAGTGAACTCTCAAATCTACTACATTTCTCAAGTGTTCTTTGAGGACAACGCCGGTCTATAC
>CAZTOS010000128.1:0-2415 GCA_964615185.1 uncultured Thermococci archaeon | reverse complement strand
GGCAAAGGGGGACTATGAGAAGAACAAAGAAAAAGCCATACCATACTTCATCATCCTCGACGAAATGAACCTCGCTCACGTCGAATATTACTTCGCCGACTTTCTGAGCGTCCTTGAGAGCGGAAGAGATAAGAATGGCTTTACAAGGGAGGGCATAAATCTCCACGATGTCGATAAAGTTGTAGAGGAGCAGGGAATACCCAAAAAGCTTAAACTTCCGCCAAACCTTTACATAATTGGAACCGTGAATATAGACGAAACAACATACATGTTCAGCCCAAAGGTTCTCGATAGAGCGTTTACAATAGAGCTTCATGATGTTGAGTTTGAAGAGTATCCTCCAGAAAAGGGTGAGATTGACAGGGAAACATTAGAAAAGCTTAGGGAAAGGATACTCAATGACCTGAGAAGAGGTGGAAAATTCTTAACAGTTTACAAAAAAGGAAAAGATGGTCAAGAAAAAGGGGATATTGAAGAAGCCCTTGGAGAACTCAAAGATGCTAACAATGGAAAATACTGGGAAAACCTCAAACAGCTCAACAAAGCTCTTGAACCATATGATTTGCACTTCGGCTATAGAGTGGTTGATGAAATTGCACTGTTTTTCAAAAATGCAAAGGAGAGTTGGGATAAACACATAGTTACCTTTGAAAACGAAGACGAAATCTTTGACTTAGCCCTTCTCATGAAAATCCTTCCAAAGTTCCACGGCAACAGAAAGAAGCTTGAAAAACCATTGAAGGCTGTGTTCAAGATTTGTCTAAAAGAGAATCAAAGTCTTGAAGAACTAAATTCCGAAAAAATTATTGAAATGCTCCAGAACTGGGAGACCGAAAGGAAGAAATTTAGATTCCCACATACAGCCAAGAAAGTTCTCCGTATGCTCCGCCAGCTCTACGAGATTGGCTTTGCAAGTTTTAGCTAATTCGTTTATCTTTTACAATTGTAAACGTACCAAATACATCTTTCAAGAAATCCAATGTCTGTTCAATTGCTTTGTCCTCATCTTTAAGCCATGCATAATTGAATTTAAGCACTTCTAGGGCATTATTTATGAGCTGTAGATTGCTGTTAAAAGGTATGTACAGATCCTCTCGTTCGTGAAGAATTTTCAAGTTTGCAAGTGTAAAATCGTTTTTCGTGAGTTTTCTGTATCTTACTTCTGTCCTGTGGAGTTCAGCAGTTGTTAGATCATTTGAATTATAACTAGCCATCTCATTGTATTTTAAATCTTCAATAACATTTTCAAGAGTATCATTATCGATCGTGAAGTATTTTAGATTAGCTAACTCACTTTCAAATTCTAAAAACAAATCATCTGGAATCTTTTTGATTGGAGGTACATTTTGGAAGTCCAGTCTTATTTGGATGAACTCTCCCCTTGCAGGTCTCTTGGGTTGTGGAATTCTCAGAGGAATAAACCTAAAAATAAGCTCTGATGGTCCAATTCGAGCAAGTGGCACTACTTTATAGCTATCATACTTCTCCAAAGTCTCTTTACCCCAATTATGACGATACTGTTGCTCTATTATTTTCGTATTTTGCTTTACGCTATATACAACTTCATATAGGTTCTTTAAATGTAAATCTTGCAGAACAATGGGTTCCTTCACTTCGAAGATGGAGGAAATAATTGAAGTCTTTCCTGTCCCTTGACTTCCAAAAATCAGCAGCCGGAGTTTTGTAAATTTGACATACATTAACGCTATTGCAGCAATTTCATGAGTAGACACTCTCCAACCATTATCTCTCAGAATTTTGAATATCTTGAATTTTAAGTCATAGTAACTCTTGATTTTAAATAAATCAATCTCAAAAATGTTCTTTTGAACAAATTTGTAAGTGAGGGGGTTTTCGGAGATAAGCTCTAAACTCCCTTCACTTACGAGTTCTGTAAGTGCTTTTGTTAAGGAACTACCGGTTTTTTGCACTGCTTTGGAGATATCGTTCCTAGTTGCTATCTGAACCTGAGACATGTAAGAAAGAATTTTGGCTTTCAAATCGCTTCTTGCGCTCATGCCATGCCCCTCAAGTATTACTACAATAATTCGGAATAATTAATATTAGCTCTTGTATTCTATATAACAATTTAGAATTAAAAACACTCATATCGATGCTGTTCCACAAAAATTAAGATAATATATCAGGTTGGCAGAGATATTCGATCGTTGGCTGGCTTTGGTAGCGGTTTGGAGGATCCAACACGCATTTTTGGACTATCAAAATTAAATACACAAACGGTAGAAGATAGATTACCCTAGTTATTTAGAAACAAAAAACAGATTTCAGAAACGGTGTCTATATATTGTTAGTTTGTAGCTTATGTATATATTTTAGACACCAGACCTGCCAACATACTGAAACTTGAATCAGAAAACAGAAATAACGCCAAATGAATACCACACATATATAAAT
>CAZTOS010000127.1:0-2438 GCA_964615185.1 uncultured Thermococci archaeon | reverse complement strand
GTTTCCATGAAAAATCCTCTTTCGTCTTCAAAAACCTTAGGCTTAATTAATACTACATTTGGAATTTCCAATTTTTTAAATTTAAAAGGCATTGTTACCACCTTCTAGTTTAGATACTATTAAAATATTCTGGATGTTTTTTATACCACTCAATGGTCTTTTTAATTCCCTCTTCTGGTGTTGTTTTTGCTTCCCAATCTAACAATTTTTTTGCCTTTTCTACTTTTGGAACTCTACGTTTTAGGTCTTCATAAGATTTGTAGACTTTATTACTTTCTCGAAATTCTGGATACAGTTTGCCTTCCATCCCAGCCAATCTGATTATCAGTTCTGCAATTTCTTTTATTTTCATTTCAAATGTACTTCCAATATTAAATGCCTCCCCCTCTGCAACTTTTTTTGTCGTTGCTAAAATTGTACCTTCTACAGCGTCCTCAATATATGTTGGAGATCTTGTCTGTTCACCATTGTCAAATACTATTGGATTTTGTCCATTAAGAACTCTTTTTATCATACTAGGTATAACAAAAATAGGTTTTTGGCGAGGACCATATACATTGAAATACCTAACTATGACTATTGGAAGTCCATATCTATCATATACAGCAAATAACATATGTTCACACAATGCTTTACTGGTGCTATATGTCCATCTATGAACTTTGGTTGACCCTAATACTCTGTCTGCATCCTCATCCCATGGCACATTTGGATTTTTCCCGAATATTTCACTAGTGCTTGCAAAAAGTATTTTAATGTCATTTTTCAGGGCAATATCAATGATATTTCTAGTTCCAATGACGTTTACATCTATTGTTCTGAGAGGATGTTCCACATAATTCCTAACCCCAACTATAGCAGCAAGATGATATATTATCTCATAATCTTTTGAAATAACCTTTTCCAAAAATTTCTTGTTTGTTACATCTCCTGGAATATATGTAAAGTTTTTATTTTCAAGATTATGTTTTAGGTTTGTAGGAATCTCCTTTTGACAATCTATCACCACAACTTCATAACCAATCGAAAGAAGTTTGTCTACTATATGACTGCCAATAAAGCCTCCTCCTCCAGTAACTAATACCTTTGACATTATTCATCCCTCCTACCAGCAGACTCCCTCATAAATTCTTGCAGTCTTTTCAGCAGCCTTAACTCTCCTACCATCAATCACAATCTTTCCAGAGTAATCAAGCTCTTCAAATTCAGACCATTCTGTTTGGATTAAAACTATATCAGTTTTTTTCAAAACTTCTTGAGCAGAGTTAGCATACTCAACCTGTGAAAACAGTTGTTTAAAGTTCTCCATTGCCTTAGGGTCATAAGCAATAACTTTTGCTCCCTCCTCCAAAAGCTTTTGAATTACCGAAATTGCTCTCGTTTCCCTGACATCATCAGTATTAGGTTTGAAAGCCAACCCCAGGACACCAACCGTTTTTCCTTTTAAGTCTGGTACATGCTTCTTCAGTAACTCAATAAGCTTGAGTGGCTGTCTCTCATTTACCTCAATGACCGCTTCCAGAATCAACGGTTCTTCCCCAATCTCTTTCGCCTTATTGATTAATGCCCTGACATCCTTTGGAAAGCAGGAGCCACCAAAACCAGCGCCAGATTTAAATGCATGTGGACTTATCCTATGGTCCAAGCCAACGCCTTCAAAGACTTTCCATGAATCAATGCCGAGCTTTTTACAAATGTTTCCTATTTCATTGGCAAAGCTTATTTTTGTTGCGAGGAAAGCGTTTGAGGCGTATTTAATCATTTCAGCAGTTTTAATGTCAACAATTAGTTTTGGAGCATTAATTGGTTTGTAAAGCTCTTCAAGAATTTGTTTCGTTCTCTCATCTTGCACTCCAATGACTATTCTATCTGGGTTTAGGAAGTCTCTTAATGCCACTCCTTCTCTCAGGAATTCTGGGTTCATTGCTAAACCAAAGTCTTCAAAAGCTTTTTTGCCAGAATACTCCTCGAGAATAGGCTTTACGACTCCCTCAGTAGTTCCCGGGAGAACAGTACTCTTGACGACAACAACATGATGCCCTTCTTTATCTCTTAGAGCTTTGCCAATTTCTTTTGAAGCTTCTTTAATGTAAGTTAAATCAATTGAGCCGTCCCCTTTAGATGGCGTTCCAACACAAATAAACGTAACATCAGAATTCAAAACGGCTTCCTTAAAATCATTCGTTGCGTAGTATCTGCCCCTAAACTTTCTCATAAGTTCTTCTAAGCCCTCCTCATAAATTGGAGGAGTAGCTTGATTAATCATCTGAATTTTCTTATCATCAATATCAACGAAAACAACCTCATTCCCAACCTTAACAAACCCCACACCCGTAACAAGACCAACATAACCAGAACCTATAACCGAAATCTTCATAATCCCCACCTCACAAAATTACTTGTGATCTATCACCAAGGACTAGTTTTCTTCCAATAGG
>CAZTOS010000126.1:0-2474 GCA_964615185.1 uncultured Thermococci archaeon | reverse complement strand
CCGGCAAAAACAATAATATCAGCTCCTTTAATTGGCTCAAGTGTATCTCCATCAAGAATTTGCATTCTAAGGAACCAATCTTTCTTACCTTCTTTTGGAGGCTCAATCTTGGGTATATCCCACTCGTCAAATAACCTCGTTGCTCCAGTGAAATCAACAATTCTAAAGACGAATTTTCTTGCACGCTCATCTATACGTGTTGCCCTACCAATAATCTGGTGAAACTCTACTTTTGAATTTATAGGCTTTAAGAAAACGACATTTTTAATTGGTGGAACATCCACCCCCGTGCTTAAAACGTCAACAGTCGTTGCCACAACTGGAAACATTTCTTCAGAATTTGCGAATCTTCTTCTCAAAACATCATGAGCCTCTCTGTCCTCGGCAATTATTGGATAAGCATAATTATCAACGCCAAATTTTGGATTGAAGTAGTTGTTCAATAGCATGGCAACTTCTCTTGCATGTCTTTGAGTGGGACAGAAAATGACAGTTTTTGCCAGAGGATCCGTTTCCTCCAAGAATTTAGCTATCCATTCAACTATCTTTCTGGTCCTATCCGGGAGCAAAATCTCTTTCTCAAACTCTTCCATTGTGTAATATTCCTTTAGCTCAGCCCCTTCTGGAATTTCGATTCTTACGCCTTTGCTTCTAAGCTCTTTAATAACAAGCTTTCCTTCCTTATCAACATTGGTCCATACTCTGATAATCTCAGAAGGCGGAGCCAAGAAACCGTCTTCAATTCCACGTGCCATTGGATACTCATAAACGGGTTTTCCAAAGTATGCATAGGTATCAATGTTATCAGTTCTCTTTGGAGTGGCTGTCAGCCCAAGATGAATTGCATTTCCAAAATATCTCAAGATGTCATGCCATCTCTTCCATCCAGAACGGTGGCACTCGTCAATGATGACCATGTCAAAGAACTCCCTATCAAAGAGTTCATACACTCTTTTTCCGTTCTTCTCAGAGTACAAAGTCTGATAGGTCGCAAAATAAATGTCTTTAGCCATGTTTATGTTACCACTTGTTAATTCAATTCTCGCGTTTCCAAAAGGCTCAAAGTTATTATACGCTTGTTCTCTTAAAAATACTCTGTCCACTAAGTATAGAACTCTTCTAATTTTACCAGAGTTATACAATTTCCAAACAATTTGAAAGGCAACATATGTTTTTCCGCTTCCAGTTGCCATTGTGAGAAGAACTCTTTTTTGGCCTGCTAGAATGGCTTTAATTGCACTTTCAACAGCTGCATATTGATAGTATCTTGGTTCTTTTCCCTCAACTATTTTGTAAGGTATCTTCAGGGGATCAGGATCAATGATTCTTTCCCATCGGACTTTTCTTTCCCAAAGCTCTAATGGAGTTGGGAATTTATTTATATACCTCGCTTTTTTAGTAATTGAATCATACTCGATTATTTCACGTCCATTTGTTGCATAGGCAAAAGAAACTCCAAGTAATGACATGTATTTTTTAACCTGTTCTAAACCAGCAAGAACATCTTTTGATGCCTTTTTGGCTTCCACAACAGCAATTGGATGACCATTATATGCATTGGGATAGAAAAGAACGTAATCCGCTCGTTTATATTTAATTCTGCCTCCATCATCATTGATTATCCTACCAGGAGAAATACGATATTCTTCCCGCATATTCTCATCCTTTACCCAACCACTATTCCTAAGCATCTTATCAACAAGCATCTTTCGTGTTTCCTCTTCGTTGATTTCCATCATCGTTATCCACCATTTGTTGAGTCATTACTTCATAAACTATACACAACTGAGAATTATAACAGTTACGAAATTAAAGATCATAAGGAATACTTTTGTTGAAAACAACTAAAAAGACAGTTAAATAGCATAATTCACTTGAGATTAACCCAAACCTTTCAACAATTGCCATGGCTTCTGAAAGATTCTCATATACTCTAATAACCTCACTTACATCCCAATAAAGCAAATGACGCTTGAAGTCATCAGATAACCCTTCAACTTCGCCCTTAATTTTCTCTAAGCACTTTCTATCGGAAACTGCAACAACTTTCTGGACAATTGGATTTCTTAATGCCTTTTGTAAATTCAGGATTAAACTATAAATACTCCCATTTTTGTGTACCTCAAACACGTACGCAACAGTTCCCAAATTAGCAATTTTGGCCTTCTATACTACATCAACCTTGGCTCCTTTGGCTATTTTATGTTCATACAAAGCTTCAAATCCCAACCATAATCCAATTTGAACCAACTTATCCCTAATTTCATCATGATCAAAATCACTCATTTTCATTGGCTCTGCCTCCGGTTTACGCGTGACTATAAAGTACAAAAATTCATCTACAAACATCAAATCTGAACGTTTAAAGCCATTATTTTTCAGATACTGGCCGATTTCCTTGAGAGTTGCATTGAACTTTTCGTATTCCTTCCCTGTAATTTGATACTTATTCATTGGCAAAAGTTGTATTTATC
>CAZTOS010000125.1:494-2517 GCA_964615185.1 uncultured Thermococci archaeon | reverse complement strand
GGTAGCTCGGAGCAGGTTTCAGGAATAACTTTGTATTTCCAGAATGCTCTAAAAACAAAATCCGTATTTGTCTCTTTTAAATGAGAAATTACATCGTCGATTGTTCTGTTAAAAGCTTTGTAATCCGTAATACTTTGATACCAGCAAGCTACCTTAGTGCTCAATAATTTTTCTTTACTTTCATTCATCATCTCATGAGTTCCAAATTGGGAAGTTGGAACATGAGATTTCCAACCTATCAGAAAGATAGAAACAAGCAAAATTCCCACTCCTGCAGTAATCAGGATTTTATTTTTATCCAACGTTTGTCACCGTTAGCAGCTCTTAAGATTTTGTTCTCCATCTTTATAATTTATTGCTTCCTTATTTTTAATCTTTCTAATGCGGGCTTGCAGTTTTGGACAACATTTTGCAAATGAAGTGTCATAAGCATTTGAGCAAAATGGGTGGGTTAATGAAGTTATTTACGCTCTTGTAGGCAAATTCACCGAAGGAATAAAGGTTAGGAAGTACTCCTACCAAACAGGCAAGGCTTATTTTTCACCTCACCAGCAACAAGTTAACAGAACACATAATCCTAATCCTTTTATACCTTCGTTTATAATTTCTTCTGGTGATGCCCATGTTCATGGCAGAATTTAAACTTAGATACGGTTCTATGAAGTGGTATGTCAGGAGAATTGTTGAAGCTGAAACTTTTGAAGAAGCAAAAGAGCTGACAGAGAGATACATAAAAGCAATAAACAAAGGAGAAGTTAAGTGGGAGCTGAATGATATCTATGAAGTTGACAAACCACTCATAATAACAAAAGAAATGGTAGAAAAGCTTGAAAAGGCTTAACTTTTCTCTTCTTTAACTATTGCCATCATCAAAACCATTGCTAATGCACTCATTGCCGCTGCATAAAGAAAGCTGTATTTCAGCGAATAGCTTTGCCACAGCCAGCCAGCAATTACCGATGCCGGGAAAACAAACACCCCAAAGACTGTGTGGTATGCTCCAATTATCGTTCCCTTTTCAAAGTCCCTCGCTAAATCAGCCATGTAAGCTCTCGGAATCGTATCCTCAATTGCCAAATAGACACCATAGAGAACAAAACCTGTCAAGAGCATCCACAGCGTTTTTGCATAAGCAAATGTTAGAGCTGCCAACGTTGCAACTCCGAATCCAGCAGTAATAACTGCTTTTTTGCTGACTTTATCAGAGTAAACACCTATCGGGTAAGCTGATAGTGCATAGATAGCATTAAAGAGAGCGTAAAAGCTCAAACTCTGAACAATTGAATAGCCAAGCTCCTGAGCTTTCCACATTGTAAAGGCATAGCTGTATCTTCCAAGAGCTCCAATTGCAACAACAACCAAGAACAGCTTCAAATTTCTACTCCTTAATGCTGAGATGCCCTTGATTTTCTTTTTAACTTCCCTCCCAGTGTCTTTCACCAAGAAAATTATTATCAAGACGCCCAATGCTCCAGGAACAGCCGATAGGAGGAAAATCCTTCTGTATGCAACATCAATTGGATACTTCACAAATAAAGCCAAGAGAGCTATGGCAACCAATGGACCAGCAACAGCTCCCATAGTATCCATCATCCTGTGAAAGCCAAAGGATTTACCTGTTTTTCCTTTTTCAGTTGACTCTGCTATCAAGGCATCTCTCGGAGCTGTTCTAATGCCTTTTCCGACCCTATCAACTATTCTTAAGCTTAAAAAGTCCCACCACGAGTGTGTAAAAGCCAGAGCACCTTTTGAGATTGTTGAAAGAGTGTAGCCTAAAGTTACGAAAACCTTTCTTTGCTTGAATTTATCACTGATGTATCCAAAAACAACCTTAAAAAGAGAGCTTAAGCTCTCAATGAGCCCCATTATTGAACCACTTGCAAGCTTTCCAACAGCTAAAACCCCGGTTAGGTATCCGGGAACAATGGGTGCAATCATCTCACTACTCATATCATTGAGAAAGCTGACAATCCCCAACAAAAACACGTTCCAACTTATTCCAAAGATTTTCTTTTCTTTATTC
>CAZTOS010000125.1:0-484 GCA_964615185.1 uncultured Thermococci archaeon | reverse complement strand
GTTGCAAAGCTCTTTAACTTTCTTCTTACCCTCTTCCAAAATTTCCAAGCCTTTTGATGTTGTTTCATAAATCCGAACTCTTCTTCCATTCCTAACTTCCCATCTGCTTTTTAAAAGTCCAGAAGTTTCCATCTTATGTAAGAGGGGATATATCGTTCCAGGACTAACTTCATAGCCATGCCTTCTCAGCTCCTCAATCATAAACACGCCAGTTATCGGTTCTTTGCTTGCGTGATGCAATATGTGCAATCCCATGAAACCAAGCAGGATGCGTCGTATCATATCGAACACCGATATCGAATTCTGATATCATACCTTTAAAAACTTTCCCCATGCATAAAACCAAAGAAGAAATCAAAGCTCGAGCACGTGCTTTTCCAGAACGTAACAGTAAAATTTCCCTTCCAGCACTTTCTCTTTTTTCTGGTTGAAAACATCAACATGGACTACCTTCTTTCTGCCCAAATCTTCCACAACTTTTGCT
>CAZTOS010000124.1:0-2623 GCA_964615185.1 uncultured Thermococci archaeon | reverse complement strand
GGGTGTAGCTGAGGGATTAAAATACGCTCACTCTAAGGGAATCTACCACCGCGACCTTAAACCCCTAAACATTCTCCTCAAGTCCGACCTGACACCCAAGATAACGGACTGGGGATTGGCTAAAATTGGAACAATGAGCTCAAGCAGGAGTGTCCTTGGCTATACGCCGCTTTATGCAGCACCAGAACACTTAATGCCCGGCAAATACGGGCATACTGATGAGAGAACTGACATCTGGCAGTTAGGCGTTACATTCTATGAACTCCTGACCGGCAAGTTGCCATTTGAAGGCTACACTTATGAGGAAGTCTTCGGGAAGATAGTTGACGAAACATATAAATTCACTCCGCCCTCAAAGATAAACCCCAAGTTAACGAAATATGACGGCATCTTTGAAAAGCTACTTGCAAAGCGTAAGGAAGAAAGATACCAGTCGGTTGACGAGTTCCTCAAAGATTTGGAAAAGCTTGAGGAAGCAGAGAAGAGGAAGGCAGAGCTTGAGAGAGAAGTTGAAGAGCTGAAGAAGACCCTCTCAAAGAGCATTCAGGCCCTCAAGAAGAGCACTACACCTGAGGAAGCACTAAGGAACAGAAGACTCGTGGTTGAAACTCTCGGCAAGTTAGCCTTAGCTTATGCAGAACTCAACAGAAAGGCTGAGCTTCTCAACACGCTTAACGATTTGAAATTCTACACAATACAAAACTTGAACGATTTAATGAACGCAATAAACACCGTAGAGATGCTCATTAAGGAGGATATCTTCATTAGTGGTGATTTCATAGAAAGGCTCAAAGTCTTGGTGCACGGCATAAAGAGGGAAAACGAGATAGAATGATGCTCAGAAAGACTTAAGGTTTCAAATTGCAAATATTAATGAGGGGAAGAGCATGGGCGAGATAATCGAGTTGATATATGAAAACGGCGTGTTCAAGCCTCTGAAAAAGGTCAACCTAAAGAGCGGAGAGATAATCTATGCAGAAATCAAAAAGCCCAAAGTGGTAACTAAAAACTTTAGAAAAAAACTTCAAGAACTTCGAAAGAAAGTTAAGAAAACCGAGAATGCCCATAAAATCCTCGAGGAGATGAGGGATGATCGTTGTTGACACCTCCCTCTTTGTTGATTATCTTTTTGAGAGAAATGAAGAAAGATACAAAAAAGCATCAAAAATCTTGAATTCAATTGAAGGGCTAACCGTATTTGAACCGAAAGTGTTTCTCATTGAAATGATTGCTGTCTCAAAGAGGCTTGGAATTGAAATCTCAAGAAAGGACTTGGAGGAACTGACTTTGGACTTCACATTTTTGCCAGAAGACATAATTTTTGGAGAAGCATTAAATATTGCTGAGAGCGTTCATCCAAGGGGTATAGATGCATACTTTATAGCAACCGCAAAGCTAACGAACTCTGTTCTACTTTCCTCGGACAAAAAGATGTGTGACAATGCCAAAAATATGGAGTGGAGGCTTATTACGTACCAGATGAACTTAAAAAAGCCCTAAATATTTTAAAAGGTGTTCCAAATGGTCAAATTTTGGAAATCAAAAGAGGAAAGGGAAATTGAACGTAAAGTTAGAATGAGAAAGGCTAAGATGGCCCTGAAACAGTACATAAACAACCTCGAAAATTTAAAGCGCAAAATCTTCCTTCAGGGGAAAGAAGCGGCAAAATTGGGAGATGAAGCCCTCCTGAGGAGGAGTGCCATGAAGTATCTTGCCCTTGAGGAAAGGATAAAGCAGGCTAAGCGTCTGCTCCTCCTCATGGAAGAAGCTGAAATCCAGAGAGAACTCGTTAAGGTTTCTGCAAACTTCATTCAGTTTAGTAAAGACATTGTGGATAGTATAGCAGAGGGACCTGGAGCTGAGGATGTTGCAAAGATTCAGGTTGAATTTGAGAAGGCAATGACAAAGGTTGAGAACCTGGATGAAGCCTTAAGCACGATGCTTGACCTGACAAGTGAAAGCATTCTAACCGGGGATTTCGACGCTGAGACAATAGAAGAGGCAACATCCCTTTTTGAAGCCTCTGCCTCTTCCGACCTTGAGCCCAAAACAAGGCTGAAGCAGATAGAGGACATGATGAGGGGTTGACATGCAATCCCTCTATCTTTCCCTTTTTAACGAATGCAGAAAAGAATATGAGAAGGCTTTGGAGAGGAGTGATGTCAAAGAGGCTAAGGAATACGCCTTGAAATGTGCCAAAATTCTTAAAATTCTTGCTGAAAAACTCCCAGCCAAGCGTGAGTTTTATCTTGAGAAGGCAGAGAAATGGGAAAAAGTTGCGGAGGGGCTGGAACCTGTATCATTAATCCCTCACTTCGAGCACAAAACTCAACCAACAAAACCGAAGAGCGAATATCACTCATACATCGAAAGCTTAATCTCAAAATCAAAGGTAACATGGAAAGACATCGGTGGACTGCATGAAGTTAAAAAGCTCTTGGCTCAAAATGTTGCACTGGCATTAGTAAAGAAGCCCAAGGCAATAAAGCCGTGGAAGGGCATTCTGCTGTTCGGCCCACCGGGAACAGGTAAAACGTTACTCGCTTCAGCTGCTGCCGGAAGCCTGAACGCCACATTCTTCAACGTTAAAGCCTCGGATATTCTTAGCAAATACTACGGGGAA
>CAZTOS010000123.1:0-2716 GCA_964615185.1 uncultured Thermococci archaeon | reverse complement strand
TCTCGCCTTGAATGATAGTTAAGAAATACATCTTAAAAATATTGCCTAAAAGTGAAAAGAAAGATTAGTCAAGACTTTCTCTAATGGCGATTTCTATTGCTCTCTTTATCATTTCTAACGACATTGATGGAACATTTTTCTCCAACACTTGCTCTGGAATGTAGGGAACATGAATAAACCCTGCTTTGGCACTTAAATCATTTGTAGCAACGTAGTGGAGAGCTGTGAACATTGCAGTGTTGCACACATAGGTTCCAGCGGTATTCGAAACCATTGCTGGTATTTTATTTTCTCTCAAAGCTTTTACAATTCGTTTTATCGGCAAAGTTGAGAAGTAAGCTGCGGGAGCATTTTCAAAAATTGGCTCATCTTTTGGTTTATATCCATCGTTGTCCTCTTTCATTGAATCCATAATATTTATCGCAACCCTCTCAACTGTTATGTTTACTCTCCCTCCAGCTTGACCTGTTAGGATTATCACTTCCGGCTTCTCCTTTGAGAGAATCTCTGGTAAAAGCTCCCTAACTTTTTTAAAGCTAACTGGGAGCTGATATTTGACAATTTCAGCATTTCCTACCACATCAGGAAGTATTTTAACAGCTTCCCAAGAAGGGTTTACATTTTCCCCTCCAAATGGCTCAAAGCCAGTAACTAAAACTTTCATGTTATCCACCCACTAAAGCTAAACTTTATAGGGTTTAAAAGCCCATCTAAGTTGGGGGAGAGAGATGAAATATGATATTGCAATCATTGGTGGAGGCCCCGTTGGCAATTACTTAGCGACTCTGCTTGCGAGACATTACAAAGTGGCTGTGATTGAGGCAAAGAGCTCTTTTGGTGAAAAAGCATGTACCGGAATTATTGGGGCAAAGAGTTATGAGGAGCTAAAACTTCCAAAAAATGCCATAATCAACAAGTTAAGGGGAGCGGTTTTCTATTCAAAGATACAGAGCTTTGAGATTAAGAGAAAGGAACCTCAAGCATATATGATTGACAGAAAGATTCTTGAAAAAAGCTTAGCAGAGAGAGCAGTGAAAAGGGGAGCCGAATACTACATGAATACAAGATTTCTGGGCTTTAGAAATGGAAAAGCTGTTCTTCAAAGGTTTAATGACAGATTTGAGATAAATGCTTACTTTTACATTGGAGCTGATGGTATAAATAGCAAAGTAGCCCAAGAAATTGGTGCAAAGACTGATGCGGAATTCTTAAGTGGTTATGAAGTTGAGATCGTTGGAGAATTTGAAAGACCAGATTTCGTTGAGCTTTGGGTAAACAAAGAGCTCAATAGAGACTTTTTCTTCTGGGTTGCTCCAATAAATGAAAATCTGGCAAGAGTTGGAACCTTTGGAAGACTTGATACTCTCTTTAATTTCATAAAGGCCAGAATGCTAAAAGAGACTAATATTGTTGAGTTTAAAGCCGGAAGTGTTGCATTGGGTGTTAGAAAGCCATGGATTAAAGGAAACGTTGCACTGGTGGGAGATGCAGCTTTACAGATTAAGCCGTTAACCGCTGGAGGAATTGCATACGGAATGTACTGTGCATATGCCCTTGCATACTCCATTGTCAATAGAAAACCTTGGGAATATGAAAGAATCTGTAAAGAGATAAAACGTGAGATTTCCTTTGGATTAAAAGCGAGGAGACTTTTCAAGAACCTCAACCAAGAACAAATTGAAAAGCTCTTCGAGCTTCTATCAAGCAGAGAAGCAATAGAGGTTATTGAAAGCACAGCAGACTTTGATGAACATGCAAAGACAATAAAAGCCCTTATAAAGCATCCAAAGCTTTTAGCCAGAGCATTAAAAGTTACGCCTATGATAATCAGGTATTTGCTCTGAAGAGGTGAATGAGATGTTTACACGAATTGAAATTAATCCCAAAAAAATGGGTGGGAAGGCTGTTATTAAAGGAACTCGAATTCCAGTGTATTTCATATTAGAACTACTGGCCAATGGATGGAGTATCGAAGAAATTCTAGAAAACTATCCTCAGTTGAAAAAAGAGGACATATACGAGGCCATCAGATATGCATCTATGATACTCAAGGAGGAGGAATACATTGAAATTTTTAGCTGATGAAAATATTCCACTGAAAGTCGTGAAAAAACTGCAAGAAGAGGGATTCGATATAATATCAGTGACTGAGCTAAGTCCTGGAATTAGCGATGAAGAAGTAGCAGAAATATCACAAAATGAAAATCGGATTCTTATAACTTTTGATAAGGACTTCGGAAGAATATTGTTTATAGAAGGTTTAAAAGTCCCAGGATTAAT
Organism: uncultured Thermococci archaeon; assembly: GCA_964615185.1. Lineage (GTDB taxonomy): Archaea > Methanobacteriota_B > Thermococci > Thermococcales > Thermococcaceae > Thermococcus_B. The sequence goes on along the minus strand of CAZTOS010000123.1, from coordinate 436 downwards.
TTTACTGCGGTTTCCTCCCAAAAATATTGAGTACATCTACAGTAGGCTCAAAAAAGTTTTTGAAAGTGATGTAGAGTTCTATGGAAAAGTTGTAAGCGTTCATGAAGACAAAATGAGAGTTTCCAAGCTCTGAGGTGAACCTCATGGAATGGGAAATGGGACTTCAAGAAGAGTACCTCAAGCTGATAGCTAAAGGAAAGAAAAAAATAGAGGGCCGGTTGTATGACGAAAAGCGCAGGCAAATTAAGCCAGGAGACATTATAATCTTCGAAGGAAAGCTTAAAGTCAAAGTTAAGGACATTAGGATTTATCCCTCCTTCACAGAGATGCTCAAAAAAGAAGGTTTGGAGAACGTTTTACCTGGGATTAAAAGCATAGAAGAAGGAGTGAAAATTTACAGACAGTTTTACAGCGAAGAAGAAGAGAAAAAATGGGG
>CAZTOS010000122.1:0-2753 GCA_964615185.1 uncultured Thermococci archaeon | reverse complement strand
TGAAGTATTATCAGACGCTTAAACCTAACGCCCTACTGCTTATCCTGACAGTATCTAAAAATGGACAAAAATGGGTAAAGAACTCAAGTTAGAGTGGAAGTTCTGTAGTTTCCTTATGCACTTTCAGAACGACCATAGTATGTGTTGCTTCAACGCCATCAATCTCTCCAATTTTGTCAAGGAACTCATTAAGCTCTTCACTTCCTTTTGTTCTAATTTTAACTATCATGTCATAGTCTCCTGTGGTCTCGTAGATTTCTACAATTTCGGGGTATTTAACGAGTTCTTTGGCAACATAAGCATACTTTCCAGCTTTTGCTTTAATTAAAATAAACGACAGCATTGTAAATCCAAGTGCCTCAGGATCGAGGATCACAGTGAACCTTTTGATCACGCCGTTTTCTTTAAGCTTTTTTATCCTTTCGTAAATCGTCGATTCAGCCAGACCAACTGCTTTGGATATTTCCCTTAAGGGAGTTCGGCTGTTCTTCTGAAGTATCCCTAAAATCTTTTTGTCAGTATCATCAAGAGTAGCTCTCACCATCCTCCACCCTTCTAAAATTTTTCGGCAAAGTATATAAATTTGATGATATTTGAACGAGGCATATGAAAACCATATCTTTATAAAAATCACCCCATTAACATCTAATGGCGAGAGTAGCGTTTTTAGAGAGGTGGTTTCTATGCCGACCAACGTTACAGCAGAATATCTTGCGGCAGAAGAGGAATATAGGAATGCAAAAACAATCACAGAAAAAATCAAAGCACTTGAAAAAATGTATGCAACTGTTCCAAAGCATAAAGGAACAGAAAAGCTCAGACTCCAAATAAAGCGAAGATTGGCAGAGCTTAGAAAGGAACTCGAAAAGCAACAAGCCCAGGGGAGAGGAGGTGGGTATTCTTTCAGTGTTAAAAAAGAAGGTGCAGCTCAAATAGTTCTTGCTGGTCTGCCGAATGTAGGTAAATCATTCCTCCTAAGGCAGCTTACTGGAGTAGATACTGATGTTGCTGATTATCCATTCACAACTGTTGAGCCAATTCCAGGGATGATGAAGCACAAAGATGTTCAAATCCAGCTGGTTGAAGTTCCTGGTTTAGTTGAAGGTGCAGCACTGGGGAAAGGTATGGGGACTCAGCTCTTGGCTGTGATTAGGAATGCTGATGCAATTGCCATTGTTATTGATCTCTCACAGGATCCAATCAGACAGATGGAGATAATTTTGAAGGAATTCGAAAGAGCTGGAATAAAACTCAACAAGAGAAGGCCCAGGATTGAGATAAAGAGGACACCCACGGGAGGCATCGTAATAAATGGACAGGAGAACATAAAAGGGGATATCGGCGAAGTTATGAAAATGTTAAGAGAAGAAAAGATACACAGTGCAGAAATAACTGTTAAAGAACCGGTAACGCTTGAAGAGTTTGCTGATGCTCTGGATGAGAGCTTAGTATGGAGGAGAGCCATCATCATAGCGAACAAGGGAGATGCTCCTGGAAGCAGAGAAAACTATGAAAAATTGGTTAGAGAATATGGAGACCGCTTTAAAATAGTTCCCGTTTCAGCAAAGAAGGGAATAAACATTGATGTAGTTAAGGATGCTCTCTATGAGTTGGCCGATATAATCAGGGTTTTCACAAAATCCCCAGGAGAAGAGCCAGCTTATCCTCCAATTGCTCTTAAGAAGGGTTCAACTGTTTTGGATGTTGCAAAGAGAATTCACAAGGATTTTGCTAAGAACTTTAAATATGCTCGAGTGTGGGGTAAGAGCGTGAAATTCCCGGGGCAGAGGGTTGGAGCTGACCATGTATTAGAGGATGGCGATATAGTTGAGATTCATGCCAGGTAATGTTCTAAGATTTAACAAAGAAATTAAACTAAATCCCTAAGTTTAAATCTATCCCCGGTCAGGCTGTCCATCACATAAACCTCTCCCTCTTCTTCAAATATCCAAAATATCTTATATGCCTCTACTTCTTTTACTACTTCCACTTTTGGCGTCCACCAGCTTATGACCATCAGGTTTCCCCAATTAAATGCGCTTTCTACAGCTTTTTGTTTTGCTTCCTCCTCTGTTATATTTGCTGGCATAATGGTGTCCTCCGGGACTTTCCATTCTTGGATGTCTATAATCTTATCTCCTCTTTCAACTCCAAAGCGATAGCAGTCGACATATGCAAAATAATCCATAATTCTATCGGGCATTTTCAGGCGTTTGTAAAAAAGCCTTATGTGATATACCCTGTAGGGGTAGAGAATAAATTTTGCATGCTCTTCCTCTTTTGGTTTAAATATTGGCTTCATGACTTTAACCGATATTTGCTTCATTTGACGACCCTCATAGCAATTTAATTTTTGTTACTTATAACCCTAATTGTATAGACCATAGTTCATGTAGATATATTGCATACATCCAAATTTTCTACGGCGTTAATTTTATATATGTAAAGCGCATAAATGAAAATTGCAGTACACCGATGCTGCACTTCATTATGGAGGTGACAAAAATTGGGTCTCAGTGGTGCAGCTTGGGCAACGTTGATTGTACCGACCCTTTTGGGAATTTTGGTAATGGTGCTGTATGGTTTCTGGGACAAAATAACAGGCAAAGAATACTATGTAGACGATGAAATACTGGCATACGACGAGGAGTTGCTAAAAGAACTTGAGGGGGGTAAGAGATGAACGCTGGCATACTGATTGGTTTCTTGGTGTACTTGGGCATTTTGGCGTATATCGGTTGGTGGGCAAACAG
>CAZTOS010000121.1:0-2799 GCA_964615185.1 uncultured Thermococci archaeon | reverse complement strand
TCAGGACAATATTCCAGAAAAGAAAACTGCAAAGACTCAAAAACAACAAAAACAAGAAAAATAACGAGAACCGAAAATTATTCAGTCAACGTAATAGTATTCCCCTTTTTCCTTCTGCTCTTTGTCCTTAACGCTGCCCTCTTTATTTGCTCTCGGTCTTCCTGTGTCAGGGTCTCTTCTGAATGTAATTCCAACGGAAGCAAGAAAGCGATTCATGCCCTCTCTCATACCCATCGGCTTCGTCGCTTTACCAAATCTACTTGGCTCACCTTCAAAGACAATCAAGCGGTCGCTTATGTAGTCAATCATCAAAACATCATGCTCAACAACTAACGCTGTCTTCTCGTGCTTCTCCATCAAATGCCTTATTGCCCTTGAAACTGCTAATCTCTGCTCAACGTCGAGATAAGCTGAAGGCTCGTCTAACAGGTAGAGGTCAGCATCTCTAAGCAGACATGCAGTTATTGCAACCCTCTGCAGCTCACCACCACTGAGCTCATTCACTGGTCTGTCATATAGCTCTGGAATGCCAAGAGGATTCAGCAGTTCGGTCTTGTAGAAGCTGCTCATGAGCTTTGACGCATCAATTTTACTTAAAAGTTCAAACACCGTTCCTTCATAGTCTGCTTTTATGTACTGGGGCTTATAGCTTACTTTAAGCTCCCACTCAACTTTCCCTTCTGTCGGCTCCTCAACTCCGGCGAGCATCTTCACGAAAGTAGTCTTACCAATTCCGTTTGGCCCAACTATGCCGACAACTTCTCCCCTATACAGCTCCCCACCTTCGGCTTCCAACCTAAAGCTTCCATAGTCTTTAACTAAAGATGGATACTCAACCAGAACTTCTCCCGCTTGGCTCTTCCTCTCGCTCAGCTTTGTGAATCTAATTTCATACGGCCTAAAGCGGACGTTTTCATCTGGAAGGTAACCGTCAAGGAATATGTTTATCCCGACTCTTGTCCCCTTTGGCATTGAGAATATACCATATGCTCCGGGTTTACCATAAACTACGTGAATAATATCGCTTAGGTAGTCAAGAACTGCCAAATCATGCTCTACAGCTAAGACTGATTTGCCCTCTCCGGCGAGCTTTCTTATCAGCCTTGCTGCCTTTAACCTCTGTCTTATATCGAGATAGGAGGAAGGCTCATCAAAGAAGTAGAAGTGAGCATCTCTCAACACTGCCGCAGCTATTGCAACCCTCTGCAGTTCGCCACCACTCAACTGCTGGATTTCTCTGTCTAAAATGTTTTCAAGCTCAAGCTCTTTGACAACTTTGTCAAAAAGCCCTCGCTCATCTGCCCTCCTAAGCAAATCCCTCACTTTCCCTTTAACTACTTTGGGAATTAAGTCCACATATTGAGGCTTTACAACGGGTTTTATCTCCTTATTCTTCAGCTTTTCAAAATAGTTCTGGAGTTCATTTCCTCTAAAGGCTTTAATCACGTTGTCCCAGCTGTCATTGTCACCACAGAGGTTTGGGAGAAGCTGACCTGCTAAGATTTTAACAGCAGTTGTCTTCCCAATACCATTTGGCCCCAAAATTCCAACTACCATGCCCTCCTTAATTACTGGCAGTCTGTAGAGGACAAACCCATTTACACCGTATCTGTGAACACAGCCCTCGCTGAGCTGCTCTGGAAGATTTACGATAGTTATTGCATTGAAAGGACACTTATGCACACAGATTCCACAGCCTGTACACGATGCCTCTTGAATTATCGGCTTATAGTTTTCCTCATCTATTATTATTGCCTCTCCACCCATCCTGTTGACGGGACAAACCCTTTCACAGAGGAAGTGACCGCACTTATCTGGATTACATTTATCATAATCAATGACCGCAACTCTCATCTTTCTCACCGCTCTATGGTTTTTAACAGAGTTTTAAAAAGTTGCGATATCCTACATCTCACTTTTCCCAAAAATTTATTTCCTCTCTGGACATAATTAGACACATGATAAAAGAACTTTTCAGCAATCTTGAAAGCGAAATTGTAGCTGTCGAGGAGCTCCCACCAGAAGAAGGGGAATACGGGAGATTTACATTTAAAAATCCCGAAATAAATCAGCTTGTGGAGAGCTTGGGGTTTAAGCTGTATAAACATCAAGTTGAAGCATTAAATGCTCTTTATTCTGGGAGAAACATTGTTGTAACAACTCCTACAGCCTCCGGCAAAAGTGAGATCTTCAGATTGGCTATTTTTGACAACTACTTCTCAAATCCTCAGCACACTTATCTCCTAATCTACCCCACCCGTGCTTTAATAAACAACCAGTATGAGAAATTTTCCCTTGAGAACTTCCACTTCTTCCAGATAACAAAGAAAATGGTGAATGCAAAGATTTTAACTGGTGATGTTGAATGGAGTGAAAGGAGGGTAATTTTAAGGGAAAAACCCAGAGTCATCTTCACGACTCCAGACATGCTCCACTACAACATCTTGAGGAATCTAAAAGACTATGAATGGCTTTTAAGGAATTTGCGGTATTTGGTTGTTGATGAGCTTCACATCTACAGAGGCGTCTTTGGAACAAATGCCGCTTACGTCTTCAGGCGGTTGCTAAGGGCATTAAAGTGTTTAGGTGCAAAATCCCAAATCATAGCTCTCTCTGCAACTCTCAGAAATCCCAAAGAATTTGCTGAGAACTTTTTCGGTTTGGAGTTTGAAGCTGTTACGAGAGCGACAAACCCATTTCCAAAGCGCTATCTAATTCTCTTTGAGCCTCGAAGGTTAAATGAGATGCAGCTTTTGAGGGCTGTAGTTGAGAAGTTAGCAGAGAAGGGGATTAAAACAC
>CAZTOS010000120.1:0-2853 GCA_964615185.1 uncultured Thermococci archaeon | reverse complement strand
GTGGCCTCTTCGAGGCCTTACTACGTTCAAGAGTTTAAAAGAGTTTCGGTGCTTAAAGGCTAATTAGGTAGTGGTCAAAGAAAGCCCCAATTAATGCAAAGAGGGGCTTATTAAAAAAGACTGAAGGAATAAAGATCAGTCCAGCCAGAGCAACACAAAGCATTGTAAGTTTTTGTTTGTTCATCTTCCCCACCTTACTCAATCGTTGCCCTCTCGAATGAAATCATAGCCACCACAAGGAAGGCCAAGGCCAATATGCCCAGAACTCCGATATCCGTTGGCAATGAGAATCTTGTTAATGAAACTGTTGGCATGCCGGGCATTGAGGCTGTTGCTGTAGTTGCTGGGGTGTTAATCAATACGTGCCTTGCTGCGTCAACAGCATAGGTTAGCGGGTTTATATAGGCTAAATACTGCATCCACGTTGGCATTGTTTCAACTGGATAGAATGCACCGCTGAGGAACATCAGAGGAAGCATTAGGAAGCTCATTATCATCTGGAACCCTTCCATGCTTGTCATTCTTAATGCAAGGCTGACGCCGAAGCTTGAGAATGCTATTGCGAGCAAGAAGCCTATGAGGATCATTGGTAGCACACCTGAAAACTTAAGGCTGTTTGCTATGGTGAATGTCAATAAAAGGATTATTAATCCCTGAAGGACTGCCATTGTTGAGTCACCTACCATTCTGCCAGTTATAGCTTCCTTCCTTGATGCCGGGGCAACTAAAATCTCTTTGAGGAATCCAAACTGCTTGTCCCAGATGACGCTTATTCCAGCTATGAAGCTTGCGTTGAAGATGGTCATTGCTGTTATACCCGGTGCAAGGAAGGAGAGATAGTCAACTCCCCCAAAGAGTGCACTTGCCATTGGGAAGTTGAAGACTTTGCTCCATCCCAATCCAAAGAATATGAGCCATATTAACGGGTTCACGAACATTCCTATGACTCTTGATTTAGCCCTGAAGAACCTTTTAATCTGTCTATACGCCATCGTCGTAAATGCCTTCATTTCATATACCTCCTTCTGACTGCTATTCTTGCCATATCAAAACCGCCTGCACTCTCTTCTCTCAGCTCTCTACCCGTTAGATACAAGAACACATCGTTGAGTGTCGGCCTGTGGTATGTAACCTCCAAGATTTTGATGTTATTTTGCTGGGCAAGCTCAAAGAGCTTTGGCAGAGCTTCAGCAGCATTCATAACCTCAAGCCTAACCCTTCCGTTAGGAAGAACCTTACAGCCTCTTATGAAATCAGCCTTTAGGCATTTTATCCCTTCTTTTCCATTCGCTATTCTGATGTAAATGACATCATTTCCAACGAGCTTTTTGAGCTCTTCAGATGTCCCCTCCGCTATGATTTTTCCATGGTCAATGATTGCTATCCTGTCAGCTAACTGCTCTGCTTCATCCATGTAGTGCGTTGTTAGGAAAATCGTCATCTCATGCTCCTCTTTCATTCTCTTTATGTACTCCCAGATGTGAGCCCTTGTCTGTGGATCTAATCCTATCGTTGGCTCGTCCAAGAAGAGGATTTCTGGTTCATGGATCAAAGCCCTCGCAATTTCAAGCCTCCTCTGCATTCCACCACTGAAAAACTTTACCTGTCTGTCTTTAAACTCCTCAAGCTCAACAAATTTTAGCATTTCCATGATCCTTTTCTTCAGTTTGTCTCCAGTGAGTCCATAAATCTTCCCATGAATGTACATATTTTCATAAGCTGTCAGCTCTCTATCCAAGCTTGGATCCTGAAAAACTATTCCAATCTTTTTCCTAACTTCGTGAGATTCTTTGATTATGTCATATCCAGCAACGGTGGCATTTCCTGAGGTTGGCTTAAGCAGTGTAACAAGCATGTGAATTGTTGTGGTCTTTCCAGCACCGTTGGGGCCTAAGAAAGCAAATATCTCCCCTTTCTTGACTTTAAATGACACTCCTTTAACAGCCGTGAAATCTCCATATTTTTTAACAAGGTTGTTAGCTGTTATTGCATATTCCATCTTATTCACCTCCCATTGTTGCGCCTGAACTTCTCAACATGTTCTGGGGCGAATATTTCTTCTTAAACGGAAGCTTTAGGGTGTTGTAAATGAGAGTTAAGAATGGATGCCTAACTGGCTTATCTTTAGGTCTCAGCGCGCCCGTTGGGCAGGCTTCAACGCATAAATAGCACTCTTTACATAGCTCTGGATTTTTCATAACCGGCCTCAGACGGGCTTTTTCATTGAAACCAAAGAGGGAAACCTTCATAGGCTCAACACTCCAAATTTTTCGCCATAGGGGCAGGCAGTTATGCACTCCTCCCCTCCGCCACATATTGGGTAGTAAATTGTCAACGGGGCTTTTTGCTTCATATACTCATAATATTCTTTCCAGCTTTTTGTTTCACTCATATGAATCACCAAACTCAACGATGAACTTAATTCTCTTTGCAAACTCCCTCATTATCTTAGAAAGCTCTTCTCTCTGCTTTTCTGTAAGGTTGTCAAAGTTGTCAAAAATCAACTTGAAGGCTTCTCTAAGCTCTTTCCCTCCCATTTCAGAAAATTCCCTATAAATTCTTGCGAGTTTGATTGCCTCTCTTAGTTCTTCTTCATGCTCTTTTAGATATCTCACACCATCTTCTGTTATTTTGTAGATCTTTTTCTCCCTCTGTCCGGTTCCTACCGTTTCAATAAGTGCAGCGCGCTTCAGGCTGAATAGGATTGGATATATCACCCCAGCACTTGGAGTTGGAATCCCAAACTCTTCTTCAAGTCCCTTCATTATAGCATACCCATGCATTGGTTTTTTGCTTAGCAGATGAAGCACGAGCAACTTGAGATGTCCTTTAAACTTTGGTCGCTCCAATGTT
>CAZTOS010000119.1:0-2912 GCA_964615185.1 uncultured Thermococci archaeon | reverse complement strand
AGCAGTTCAGTCTTGCCTATTCTTCTTCTACCATAGATTACAAGAAATTCTGCCCTATTGCTGGAGTATGCTTTCTCCAAAAACTCCAGTTCAGATTTTCTGTTTATGAACTTTTGTCTACTCATGAGTATAATACTCGTGTTTCAACTATTTAAAAGTTGCGGCTACAAGTCGTTCATACACAGTAACAGGCTTAAATTCCCTAATATCTTCTCACTAGCTTAACAACAGCCTCAACGTGCGGTGTATGTAGGAACATATCGATTAAAACAGCATCTTTAATCTGGTAAGCCTTCTTCAAGTGATTCTCATAGTCAAGCTTGAAAGCCTTTGGATTGCAGGAAACATAAATAATGCTCTCAATGCTGCTCTTTGCCAAGTGTTCCGCTGTTTCTTTCAGCCCTTTCCTTGGAGGGTCAACTACAACAGTATCGTAATCTCCGATTGGCGTTTCTTCTGCCTTCCCAATTCTAAAAACCGCATCAACACCGTTGAGTTGAGCGTTTTTGTTCGCAATATCAACTGCAAAGGGATTAACTTCAACGCCTTCAACCTTAAAGCCCTTTTTGGCAAGATAGATTCCAAAGGTTCCAACTCCCGAATAAAGATCCAGAACTTTCTCACCTTCCGTGAAGCCCTCAACAGCTTTCAACAGCAGAGGCAAAGCATAAGAGTTTGCTTGGAAAAAGCTGTTTGGATGAATTAGGTAAACCACATCCCTAATCTTTTCGTGAATGTAAGGTTCACCAGCTATGAGTTGTGGTTCCCCTCTTGGGTCGTCTCTTTCATCAGCTTTAAAGCTCCAGTAGAGGGAATCAGCAAAGGAGAAGTAGTCCCTAAAAGCTTCCGTCGGCTTAATGTGGGCTATAATGTTTATCATAACCTCCCCCGTAAACTTGCCCTCTCTAACGCTCAAGTAGTGGACATCTCCTCTCTTCCTTTTTAAATCCCAGGCTTTAAGATTCTCTTCCTTCATAAACTCCTTCAAAGTCCTCAAGTATTCCCAAGTTTTACTTGAAAATACAGGGCATTCCTCGACATCAACGATGCTTAAGGGTTTGGCATATTCCTTAAATCCAATCCCTTGAGTCGTTACAATGAAGTTGCTCAAATTCCTGAATCCAAAGAGCTTTGGTGAGCCTTTGACATCAGCTGTAATGCCGGTAATTCTCCTGAAGATTTCCTGCTTAAGCTTCAGCTGTTCTTTATACTTTATATGCTGCCACAAGCAGCCACCACATTTGCCGAAATGCATACATCTCGGAGTCTGCCTGAGCAGAGAAAACCCAACAACTTCAAATCTCTCAGCTATAATCTTTCCAAATCTCCTTCTTGTTTTGTAAACTTCCACAAAGTCCCCAGCAACAGTATAGGGGACATAAATTGGTTTTTCAGCCTTTAAAACACCTAACCCTTCATCGCTCATCTTTTCAATGTAGCCTTGGGCTTTCATAGACACAACTTCTCATGAGGGTTTTTATAACCAACGGAGCAAATCTATAATGGTGATGAAAATGAAGCCCAAGGTCTTCATAACAAGACAAATCCCAGAAAACGGGATTAAAATGATTGAACAATACTACGAGGTAGAAGTTTGGAGAGATGAAAAAGAACCCCCAAGAGAAGTCCTGCTTGAGAAAGTTAGAAATGTTGATGCCTTAGTAACTCTGCTGAGCGACAAAATTGACAGGGAAATCCTTAACAATACTCCAAGACTTAGAATCATTGCCCAATATGCTGTCGGCTATGACAACATTGACATTGAAGAGGCGACGAAAAGAGGAATTTATGTAACCAACACGCCAGACGTTTTAACCGAAGCTACAGCAGATTTTGCTTGGACTTTGCTTTTAGCAACAGCAAGGCATTTAGTTGATGCGGATAAATTTGTGAGGAGTGGAGAATGGAAGGTCGCATGGCATCCGCTCATGTATCTCGGCTATGATGTCTATGGGAAGACAATCGGAATAATAGGATTTGGAAGAATAGGGCAGGCGATAGCGAGAAGAGCCAAGGGGTTTAACATGAGAATCTTGTATTATTCCCGCACAAGAAAGCCTGAAAAAGAGAGGGAACTTGGAGCTGAGTTTAAACCGTTAGATGAGCTGCTTAGGGAGAGCGACTTCGTGGTTTTAGCAGTTCCATTAACAAATGAAACCTACCACATGATAAACGAGGAGCGTTTGAAGCTCATGAAGCCAACGGCAATACTTGTCAATATTGCAAGAGGAAAGGTTGTTGATACAAAAGCCTTGATTAAAGCCTTAAAAGAGGGCTGGATCGCTGGAGCGGGCTTAGATGTCTTTGAAGAAGAACCTTACTACAATGAGGAGCTCTTTAAGCTGAAGAATGTAACTCTCGCTCCCCACATAGGCAGTGCAACTTATGGAGCAAGATATGCAATGGCAGAGCTTGTTGCAGGGAATTTGATAGCCTTTGCTAAAGGTGAAGTTCCGCCGACACTTGTGAATAGAGAAGTGCTAAATGTTAGGAAGCCTGGATTCGGCCGATGAGGAGCTGGATCCGACCTGAAGGGTGATGATCCCACCCTTGGCTGATGTAATGATGAAGCCTCGTGGTTCTGATTTTCACTACCCCTCTATCAGCATCTTAAACCTTTTCGCATCATCACGCATATAGACGTTGTTAAAGTAAACGTAGCTTTCCTTTTTGTCCCACCCTTTCACTCGTTCTGCAATCTCTTCAAGCTCTTCATCAGTATATTTGTGCTTGTAAATTATCCTCCCCTTTTCGTATGCTCCATGAAGGCGATAGTAATTGATGTCTCCTCTGTGGAGCGGCTTTCTGACGAGGGGGTCTGTTACATCAATGACATCAAATTCTCTCACGAAATTTCTTATCCCATCCTCGCTCCAGCCTCTAAGCTCAACAGCTATCTCAATGTCCCTGCT
>CAZTOS010000118.1:0-3131 GCA_964615185.1 uncultured Thermococci archaeon | reverse complement strand
GCCTATGCCCAAGCACATGGGAAGTACTTCTATGATGACAAGTGGTACAGGAGGTAAAAACATTTTTATAACATCTTCAGTTTAAATTTAGAGAGGTGAAATAAAATGATCACTCATGAAGATATTAGATATGCTGTTCTTGATGCTCTTCTCAAGGCATTAGAGAATTCTGTTAATGAAGTCATAATGGAACCCCTTCCTCCTTCTGCTGCGCGCTTTGTTGAGGAGCTTAGTATTCGACTTGAAAATGAGGACATTCCCTTTATCGTTAGGAATGAGAGAATATTAAGAGATGTTGGTAAACCTGACATTGAAGTTTTAGGAGGAGCACTTTTGGTTGAGATTAAAGTCCATCCAAGAGAATTTAAAGAGGGAAAAGAACAACTTGAAAGGTATATTTCGAAGTATTATGGTGATCTGGTAAAGTTTGCAATTCTCACAAATGGATTATTTTGGAAAATCTTTTCTGTTGAGAATAAAAAGTTAGTTCCTGTAGGGGATATCCAAGGGAATGAAAATGCATATAAATCCGAAAATCTTGAAAAAACAATTACTCCTCAAATTAGAGAGAAACTCGAGGAAATATTTAGAGAAATACTAATCACAGGAGTTTCATACTCTGCAACTCCAGACAATATAAGAAAGGTTTTCTATCCTGTATTGCTTAACGAACCTATTTTAGAGTCAATTTTTGATGAAATTGGAATGAGAGATGATCCACTTTTCAAATCGTATCAAGATGTGATTTCAAAGGCTTATGGTGGTGAAAGGGAGAACTTTGAAGAACTCTCAAAAAAGCTTTTCATACGACATACAATTCTTCAGATGATAGTTAATGCCATTTTAACTAGGGTTTTAATTGGAAATATAGATGAAATAAAAGCATGCAGTGGGAGTGAAATTGGTATAGACATATCACTTCCCCACTTAAGGTGGTGGATTAGGGCTTTAAAGACTGACAATGATTTATTAAAAAAGAGTATTGCAGACATTGTACATGAAATTGTTCTTAAAAGCTCTCTCTTTGAGTGGAGTGAAGATGAGGAAGTTGATGTCTTTAGAGAGCTATATGAAGTTTTCATAAACGAAAGCACAAGAAGAAAACTTGGGGAATACTATACTCCATGGTGGTTAATTGAATACATTGTAAATCATACGCCAAACTTAAAGGGCAAGCTGGTATTGGATCCAGCCTGTGGCAGTGGAGGCTTTCTCGTTAAAGCATTTTACAAAAAGATTCAAGATGGTGAAACCCCAGATGAAGCCATAAGCAGTATCATTGGAGTTGATATTAATCCATTGGCAGTTTCTATAGCAAGAGCCGAACTTCTTTTAGCATATTACAGGCAAAGTGGAAAAAAGAGAACACCTTTGGTATTTTGGGGAGATTTTATTTCAACAATCAGAGGAAGTACAGCCCCTACAGAAGAGCTTAGAGTCTTTGAGAAAAAGGCAGATGCGTTTGAGTTTAATTTTTATGCAATAAAATCAAGTAGTGTGCCATCTTTACTTATGCGTTTTGAGTCTTTTCTTGGTAGGATCTTAAGAAATTCAGAAAACCAGAGAGAGATTGATAAGATTAAACTCATGGTTGAGAGGGAGATAGAGAGATATGTTAACTATCTTAAAAATAAGAATTCCGCTGAAGATAAGTTGCTTAAAAGCCTTCTCTTTACAATTAAGGGTCTCTCAGATTACTTAGCTAAACTTATAGGGGTTTACGGAAACAGCGTCTGGGCAGTGACAATAACATCGATTTTCTTCTTGAAAGTCTTGAGGAAAACAAAGCCTGATATAATAATAACGAATCCTCCTTGGATTCCTCTTGCCTCTCTTCCAGATAATGAATGGGGAAGGATTGTTAATGGATTAGCAAGGGAGTTTATTAGAGAAGAAATTAGTCAGGATATAAAGAGCAAAACAGGACAGATAATTCAGGGGGGTGACTTAAGTCTTCTCTTTTTAAAAATTGCATTGGATATTTCGACAAAAGATGCGTTTGTGGGCTTTGTTTTACCTGCTGAGCAGTGTTTCTATCCTCACAATTACCATGGAACTGGGAGGCTCATGATATATTGGATTGGAAGGAAATACAAGTTAAAGGGCAAAACAGTCTATGTAGGGGATGCTTTTGGGCATGGAATTGACACCTCACTCTTAATAGGGAGAAAATCAAATGAATTCAAACTCGTTGGAATGACCCTTAAGGTCATCAGAAACGGCAGCAAAAGGAGGCATATATATGAAATTGAGTATAGAGAAAGTAAAAGTGGTGAGACGCTCCAAGAAGAAGCGGAAAAGATTAAAGAGTATCTGAAGTTCTCGAGTGAGAAAAAGATTCCTAATGGTGTAACGTATTTGGGCAAGAGAGGGGCAAGTATAGCTCCTCTTTATGGGGTTTCGGGAAAGAAAGGAGAAATTGAGAGAGCTGGGTTGATGATTTCGATTATCTCTGAAGATCCAAGCAGAGGAGAATATTTATTCAAGCTGGCTAACGTAGAAAAGACCTTCAGAGCTCTGGAAATAGACTTAAGTGAAAAGATTGCTTGGTTCGTTGATAGACCGCTAATATATCCATTTTCACTAATTCGTATTTTAAAAGCTCTGTATTCGCCTGAGAAATCGGAGATTCAAGAATTTCTCGAAGATTTAAGTCAAGAAGCTGATGGTATCAGTAGAAAAAAGATTAATGAAACCACCCAGAAGGTTAAAATCCCTCCAAAGCCTACTGTTAATGAACTTGAAAGTTTGGTTGTTTATAGGTGCATGAGGAGTTTCGTAGCGGCTGTAATATCTTCCAAAGAACTTGAAAAAGTTGTTATTCAGGCTCCCCTTATACTCACGGATCACGTCTCATACCTTAAAACCCAGTCCACGGAAATTGCATATTACTATGCGGCCGTTTTGAATTATATGGCACATAAAATCCAAAAGTTAAAGCTTGGTTTTGTTAGAGACCAGTTTGCCCGCCCTATAATGGCTTTAATGAACGCAGGCTTAGAGTGGAAAGATGAAGAATGGCAGGGAAAGGTCGCCGAACTCTCAAAGACCCTTCACGAAAAGGTAAGACCAATAGCATTGAAAACCCTTAAACTTCCTGCCAATCTAAAGCTTTATGAAATTGTGGATGG
>CAZTOS010000117.1:0-3211 GCA_964615185.1 uncultured Thermococci archaeon | reverse complement strand
CCTTCCCTCAGAGCTTCCCTAACAATCCCAAGGCTTTTCTTCTTTCTCTCAAACTCCTCCGGAGTGTAGCACAGAATCTCAAAATCTCCAACAATGCCAGCATTCCACAAAGCCCTCAAAACCTCACTTGACCTTTCGGTGAAATGTTTCCCTTTGAAAGCCCTGGAAACTTAAGATAATCCCCTCTAATCCGAGAGCCAAAGAATATAATTTTTGCATCGGGATAATGTTGCTTTATAACCTCCGCAATTCTCAAAGTCCAAGTCTTTGCCTGCAAAACTCAATCACCTTCTTGGCTTTCTCAAGATGCTCAACCGTCAGTCTCATACCCTTCATTCATGAGTGGATTTAACTCTTTCTCCACTTCTCGCTAATCTTCTCTATCTGTCTCCTAACTTGCTCCCTATCAGCTTTATCAACAACCAAGAAGATTTCCTGAACACTGCCGTCACTCTTCGCCAAAAGCTTCAGTCCCGTCAGCGTTTCTCTGACAACCTTAATCTCAAAGCCTCGAGAATCGCTGGCATAAATTCTCCCAGGAATTACCTTCTTAACTCCCTCTATCCCTGCAACCTCCTCAAGAGCTGGCAGAATGCCTTTGAGGAGATGATGTTCAATCTTTATCTTGGGTTTTCTTCTCATTTATCTTTCCTCCAGATAGTAAATATATTTCAAATTAACTTGAAATTAACAACACTTTTATAAAGGATAAAGTAAACCCAGCTTATGGTGGTCTGAATGTTCCAAAAGAAACATGGAGCCACCGCATTAATAATGTTTCTGCTTACATTATCTACCGTTTCTGGTGTGAATACCTTTAATGACGAGAACATAATGCTTCAGATAGAGTCTAAACCCAGCAATGCAACTGTAATCATTGAGGGCATTAACCAAACTTTTAAGACTCCCGCAGTAATCGAGCTCCCGGCAAGAAGCTGGATAATAAAGATTTCCAATGGTAAGTACACCGTTTTGTACAACTTGACTCCATCTCGGAGCGAAAGGTTCATTGAGCTGGTTGTTTATTTCGGAAGGATAGATTTAGCAGTAAAAGGCCCTTTCAAAAATATAACCGTAAAATACGGCTTCAACATAACAGTGCCAACAAAAGAGGAAGAATATGTACCCCCGATTGCCGCTCCATTTTGGGATGAGGAGGTATGCGGTGGAATAATAATGTTCGGGCCGAGGAATCCCCCCATGATTATATACAAGTACGACGACAAAGATCCTTACTACCAGCTCTTCCTCAATAGCACCCCCTCCATTGAAGAGTACAGGGGAAGAAAGGGCTGCAAAATGGTAGAGATGATATACTACTTCGGCAATGAGAGCTCGATGGCAAGAGGCTTTCCTTACCGCAATGCAAGTTTCATAGTGCACAATTCTTTGCTCTCCATAGGCACTCAGCCTGAAAACGCCACCGCATACATCTTTGATTTTCATAGATTTGGAGAATGGTTCACTCCCTTCGACATTTTAGTCCCCGTGATAATGGAGCCACAGCAGAATGTTAGCATAGTTCACTACGACTTTGAACTCCGAAACCTCACCACCACTGTAATCCCCCACATTCCAGAGCTCCATACTTACAAGATTTCCTTAGGTCACAATGGCTATCCTTTCTTTGAGGGATGGGCTGAACTAAGGCCTGATAAAAGTTATAACATAAGCGTGAACTTCAACATCCTCAAATCCGCCCTAATTGTAAATGGAAAGGAAGTGGAGATGCAAGTTCCAGAAACGAAGAAAATCAAACACTATCTCCCAAACACTACTCTGCTAATTATCAACTCCACAATTGCATTGGATGTATACATCGACGGAAGTTATGTCGGAAAAACACCATTTAAAGATGAAGTCCCCAGCGGAGAGCATGATATACTCTTAAAATTTAATAATCATGTAGTGTACCACAAAAGACTCAACATTGGTTATGGAGGACAATTCAAGTTAACGATTTATCTCGCCCACTTAAAAATGACCTCGAGAGCACCAACATGAAATCGCGGAATCGTAGTATCTGTCTGTTATTAATTTGCCCTAAATGGCTTTCTTATTGTTTTCTTCTCAAAATCAAGAGGCTCAGGAGAAGCAGCAAACCTGGACCACATATTCTGTTGTTTGCACGAGAGGCATTTGCTTCTGGGGAGGTTTTGACGGGACACGGACATTCGCTCTTGATGACGACTTTTGGAGCCAATGGTTTGAAGTATTTCCCGTTTGGAAGAAAAAGAGGAATTGGCTTGAGGGTTCCATTGTACAGGAATGCATAGACAGGCTTAAATTCGCTCGGCTTGAAGTCATCAATCACGAATTCCGAGTTGGACAAGGGGGAAGTGAAGCTTAGTCTGCTTGAAAACGTATCGTTGTAAATGCAGTATTCATAATTCATCGTTGGAGGAAGAATTAGCAGAGCATCTTTCATGAAGACTCCAGTTAAAAACTTCAGCTCCTTGGAATCATAGAGATAGGGTAAAAGTTCTTTGGAAGGTATTCTGTAAGTTCTGCTACCATTCGAAAACACCAGCATATTGTTCTCAAGCTTTCCCTGAGCTACAGACGGTCGCTTAGTTCCTAATACAACCCATTTTTTCACAGCAGGAACCTCAATCATCTCCGAATCGCTTAAAGCGAACCTCCTTGTCCCATTGGGACAGCTGACTATAAGGCTTCTCGAGCTCAAGTCAAACGTGCACTTTGAGGTTACAGGTACCTCTCCGATTTTTCTCATGGTACAGCCCAGATGGTAAATGGCAAGTTTATTTGATTTCACGGTAGCAATGTATGGAAAAACGAACTTAGCCTTCCCTTGTATATTCCCGAGCCTTTGAAAGCAGCCATTGTATGCCCTATAAATCACCCCCGAGAATAGATACGTCCCATTTTCAGAGGCAAAAGCCTTGACGTTGTAAGCATATGTCACGTAGTAGACACCTCTATCGCTTACATAGAAAACGATATAGTGACAACAGTCCTCCGGAACCTCATTGTAACAACAAGGCTGGGGAGCACAGAGAGGGCCTATCATGGTTGGAGTCCACTCGATGAGAATTATAACATCGTTGCCACTCCCCCCAATTGAGGAATACGTATACGTAAATCCATCCGCCAGTGAAGGTGATGCCACTAAAGAAATTAGCATGAAGGCAAAAATTAAACGGCTCATGAAATCAGTTGCAGAGTATTTATGTAAAAGGTTTTCGATGCA
>CAZTOS010000116.1:0-3290 GCA_964615185.1 uncultured Thermococci archaeon | reverse complement strand
GAAAACTTGTTGAGAGGATTGAAGTCAGCTGACTTATATTTTCGGTTTTTGTTCTTAGCTGCCAGCCATCGATGTTAAATCCTCCCATCTTTTCGAAGACACATATGATGGGTTTTTCTAATGTTTCAAGATTTTCTTCCTGCATGGCATTCAAAAACAGTGCAACGGGGAATGGCTCGAATGGATAAGCCCTTTCTAAACTTCTCATCCGTAAACATTTTTATAATGAAATATGACATTCCGCGACAACATCTAAAAAATAGTGGTAATATAGCACAAATCTTTTATATGTTTTTGCTGAAAATTTGAAAGGGTGGGCACATGGAGTATTCCAAAAAGGTCAAACTTGATGAGATAGATAGAGCTATATTAAGACTCCTACAGGAAAACGGAAGAATGAGCTATTCTGAGGTAAGTAGGAGAATTAAGGTCCCAGAATCGACTGTAAGGTCAAGAGTGAATAAGCTCATTAAGGAAGGAGTCATTAGAAAGTTTGCTGCATTGATAAATCCATTTAAGGCTGGCTATGAGATAGTTGCCTTTATAGCAGTTGATGCTGAGCCTGCAAAGGTTAGACACGTGGTGGAAGAGCTATCAAAGCTTCCTGAAGTTGATGTCCTTGGAATAGTTACCGGTGCTCACGACATATTCATGCAAGTGACAGCGAAAGACTTACAGGAACTTGAACGCTTTATCTTAGAAAAGATGGCAAAGATTGATGGAATAAAAAGCACTGAAACTTCAATATTGACCAGTGTCAAGAAGTGGGGGTATGCAAGAGTATTTTGAACTCTATTCTCTTATCTCGATTATTTTTGCTTTCTGGTATTCAACTATTTTTCTTGGATTGAGTTTGCAAAGCTTGTCTATTCTTCCCCCTCCACCAATCACAAACTCGTTTTCAAGCACTTTAGGGTCTATGATTGTTTTAATGTTAATCCCTACAGGAGGAACACCACCAACTTCAAAACCGGTTATCTCCTTAACCTCTTCCGGAGTGGCTAACCTAACTCTCCCAAAGTGTCTTCTGATTTTTTCAATGCTAACCTTTGACTCACCATCCACTATCACAAGTATCGGCTCTTTTTCAGAAACCAGCACGAGGGATTTTATTATTTGCCTTGGAGAGACTCCCGTAGCCTTTACCGCCTGAGCCACAGTCTTCACAGGCTTCCCCACATTAATAATCTTTCCGCCTAAAGACTCTACAATTTCTTCAAGCTCCATAAGTATCCCCTTGCAAATTGACACTCTCAGTTTTTTTAAAGTTTTGTTTTTATAAATCTTGTGAGAACTGACTGATAAACAAATTCAAGATTCAGAGAAAAGAAAGTCCATAAAAATCTCTGCCTTTGGTGGAATTCTTACTCTAACACATGATTCGTCTAAACCTATGAAGTCTCTCCCATTGACCGTTAATATTCCCTTTTTAAGAAGCCACTCATAAAGATTTACTCTCTCTTTGCACAATAAGAATATAGGAACCTCCATGTGAGTTTCAGCAACATTAAAGCCAAGTCTTTCAAGTCCTTTCATCAGCTTCTCCTTCTCCATTCTAATCTTTTTCCTGCTCTCCTTCACGAACTCTTCATGTCTCAGAGCTTCAATTGCAAACTTTTCAGCTATTGAGCTTATCTGGAAAGGAGGATTAACCTTTTCGTAGAGCTTTTTCAGCTCTTTTCCCTTTATCACAACATAGCCCACCCTAAGATTTGCCAGGCCAAAGCCCTTAGAAAACGACCGCACTACTATAAGGTTGTCATATTCAAGATTTATAGCTGAATTTCTATCCTCCATAAAATCCCCATAAGCCTCATCCACTATCACAATACCCTTGGTCTTCTTTATGATGTCCTCAATAATGTCAAGAGGAATAACCTGTCCAGTCGGATTATTTGGATTGTCAATATATATCACACTATAATTCTCACCCACCTTTGCTAAGAACTTCATTGGATCAAATTTAAAGTTCTTCTCTTTCTTCAATAGAATATACTCGTATTTTCCTCCCATTATCTTAACCTCAGTTATGTACTCCGAAAACTGCGGAGCATAACCGAAAACCTTAGTTCCATCAGTTATCGCGAACTTGTTTATCTTCTCAAGGCAGCCCATTGAGCCAGCCCCTATGAATATCTCATTTTCACTAATATCCCAGTAATTAGCGATGGCTTCTCTAAGTTCACTGTTGTAGGGATCGGGATATTTAGAGATGTCAATCCCACTAAGGTTAATCTTTATTGAAGGAAATCCAAAAGGATTTGTACCAAGAGAACAATCAAGCTTTATTTCGTTTTTGACCTTTTTTACATAACTTTCTCTTTCAGCACTAAGAACACTCCTCCGTACTTGAAACATTTTACCACCCTCTGAGAAAGTTAACAACTCCGTCTGGAACTTTTCCTCTCTCAACATCCTTTATTGATTCCTCTATGATCTCCAACCCTTTCTCAAGTTCCTCTTCAGGTATATTCAAAGGCGGAGCTATTCTTAGAACATTACCATGTCTACCAAAGGTTATCAGAATCAAGCCCTTTTCCCAAGCTCTCCAGCAGATTTTCAAAGCTATATCTCTATCAGCTTTTTTTGTGCCTTCCTTCACTATGTCAACACCTATCATCAATCCTTTACCTCTGACATCACCAATGATACTATGCTCCTCCTGCATCTCTCTGAATCTTTTTATTGTGTAATCTCCAAGCTTCTCAGCCCTCTCAATTAACTTCTCTTCCTTTATGACTTCAATTGTCGCAATTGCCGCTGAAGCATTCACAGCATGTCCCAAATGGGTGAAGACGAAGAGTGGAACCGGAACACTTTCCATAATTTCAGCCCTTCCAACAACTGCAGAAATAGGCATTCCTCCTCCAAGAGCCTTTGCAGATGTGAGAAGATCTGGAATTACATTAAAATGTTCTATCGCCCACCATCTTCCAGTTCTTCCCATCCCACTCTGGACTTCTTCATCTATCAGAACAATGCCATACTCTTCGGTAAGTTTTCTCAAACCTTTCATAAACTCCTCCGGAGGAACAACAACACCAGCATCGCCTTGAATTGGCTCAACTATTACTCCAGCTACATCTCCACTAAGCTGCTTGATCTTTGCTTCAATTTCATCTAATGCACGATTTGAAAGTTCTGAGGGGTTCTCATACCCATCAATTTTCCATATATTACGGTAAGGATCAGGATACTCAACCAGATGAATGCTCCTTATTGGAAATACCAGTTCCTTAACCTTCTGTTCAATTATTCCAGTTGCAGACAGAGCTCCATAGGTCATCCCG
>CAZTOS010000115.1:0-3498 GCA_964615185.1 uncultured Thermococci archaeon | reverse complement strand
AGCTTGGAATCAAGCTCGCATTTGATGAGCTGACTGAGAGAATTGAAGAGTTTGACATCAACGAACTGCTCGAAAAGGTGGTGGGATAATGCCAATAACTGATAACCTCTATATGGACGGCGTTTCGGTGAAAACCCTAATAGCAAAGTCAAAAGTTCAAGCTAATCAAGCTCAACAAGCTCAAACACAAGCCTCTCAAACTCCTTCTGATGACGTGAGCGTCGAAAAAATACTCTCAGAAAAGAGGGCTAGACTAGAGACGACAAAAGGACAAACTCAAACTACTCAAACAACAGTCCAAGATGAAGATAATGCAATGAGAGCATTATTTGTTCGATCATACTATACGGAGAGTAACGCCCTAACAGAAAAGTACAAAAAACTTGATGAGGCCACTTTTAAAAGGTCAGAGGCCTTAGATGAAAAGTATTGGATTTATAACATCAAAGACCCCGCAATAAGAGCAATTTACCAAAGATATGGGAGTGAAGCCTATGTAAAAGACTTAGAAGCGAGAAGTGAAAAGAAAGAACCACTTGTAAAAACGCTTGGGTACACTCTTGTCTCAAAGCTAAAGCTTGAAAAAGACCCAACTGATTATGAAGCCAAAAAGATAACAGTATATGAATCAGAATTAGAAGCTTTGGGAGATCTTGGAGCCCCGATTCTTGCTAATGAACAGAAAAATGAGAATAAGGAGGATAAGGTATTTGCTGAAACATACATATGGGTACCAAGTACAAAAGAAGCTGGTAAGGCTGTTGCGAGAGGGCTTATTTATGGAGCTACTGGTATAGTTGATGCTCCAATACTTGCATACAAGCTTGCAACAGATGAAAACGTGAGGAAGGGTTTTGTTGAAGGGGTCAAACAATTGCCAAAAGAATTTGCCAAGGATCCAATTGGTACATCCCTTGAATTCACATCATCTCTTCTTGGAGGCATGGCAACTGCACATGCTACAGATACAATATTAACGAAAGTAAAAGGTTACATTAGGACAAGAGGGCTTCCCGAGGTGAGGCCTGAGGATATAATTAACAAAAACGTAATTGAGGGCAAGAAGATATTTGCCGAATATCCTGATGAGATGCTGGATAAACCTATCGATGTGAAGGTAAAGTTTCTAAATGAAGTTAACAAAGGGCCTAAACAGGCGATTGAGAAAGCAACAGGTGTTAAACCTGAAGGAACATACTTGGGATTTCATGCTACTGATAATGAATTTGCAGACATTACAAAAGTCATGATGGGTAGTTCTGAGAGTCCCGGTTTATATGTCGCTCCTGAAGGTAGCCCGTACTTCTTAAGGCTTGGGGTTCCAGCCAAGAATGCTCCGACCTCCTCCTCGTTACGTGATCTCTTTGGAAAGCCCAAATTTATGAGAAATCCAACTTTCATAGCAGTATATACAGATGATGTGGAGCCATTTCCAAGCTACATCAAAAGCCTTGCAGAATACAACAAGTATATCATACAAAATAGTGGTTCGGGTAGAAATATCATCAGTTTTGCTTCTGCCAAGATGGGAAAGCCTGAAATGGAGAGTATTATTCCTCCAGACACCATTCTTTATAAAGTTTCAGAAGGTGCAAAAACAACATGGATGGGAGTTAAAGTACCAATAAGGATATACAAAGCAATTAGAGATACACCTATAAAGAGTGGAAAAAATCTCGAAAAAGTAGTAAGGGTTGTGAAGAGCTCGGCCTCTGGTTCTCTTGGAATTGAAACAACTCCATGGGGTACTTATTCACTTGTAGGTATGAGTGGTTTTATTACAAAAAGTACAGAGATGATTCTTTCAAAATCAAAGCAAAGCTCGAACAAAATAATGACACTCAGCTCGAATAAACAAAGCAGTAGTTCGGGAACAAACATTCTTTCAGAGTTTAATCCTAGTGAAATTGGAAGATCAAAAGGTTCTGGAACTCGTGGGGGTTCAAAAAGCACTATCAGTAGTGAAAGTTCAAGAGGCGGGAGCTCTGGTGGTTCAAGTGGTAGTGACGGAGGAAGTGAACCCCCATACTACGATCCATATCCTCCTCCAGAACCTCCAGAGCCACCAGAACCACCAGAGCCAGAGCCAATGAAACCACCAAAAAAGACACCCCCATATTATCCTCCAAGCAAGCCACCTTCAAGCCCTCCATTTGAACCACCAAAGCCACCAAAATATTCCCCAACAACGTCATTTGTGAGTGAAATATCACCAATGAGAAGTGTAAGAGTAATAAGAACACCAAGAAAGAGGAAAAGCAGGATAGAGGTTAAAGTTGGTTTTATGGACAACTATCTCTGGAAGAAGTCAGGCCGCAAGAACAAGAAAAAGATCTTCTCTTTGAGTTTACCCAAGCCAAAGAACCCGTTCTCAATAAAGAGGAGAGGTGGTAAGCGTGGGATATTTTAGAGAGGCTCTCTTAGGAATGTTTTTCATATTTTTCATGATCTTTGTCTTTTCAGTAACTTCGGTGGTACTTGGAGCCATCAAACCGGACATAATTGACGTTGCACTCGCAAACCCATTCACAGCTCCTCTCGTCAGCCAATTCCTCTTCCTTTGGAACAAGACCCCACTCGTGCTGATCTTCGGAGCATTCGTTGCGATCTTAGTTGCGGCGTTCTATGCGGAGTCACAGCAGAGAAAGGTGATGTGAATGAAGCGTAGACTTGCGCTGATTTTCATTTTTCTCGTTGGGCTTTCACTAATTGAGGAAGTGAAGGCTGAGCAGATAGTCTATTTGGATTTTGATGGTTGTACAATGTACACACAAGAATTGAGTAATTACGTTGGAGACACAGCTGGAACATTTCAATTAGTTGATTCAGTTATTTTTAGCTTTCCGACTCAAAAATACGTTGCTGGATTTACACTGAAAGCAGAACTCGGTGGAAATGGCTACTATAGAGTAAAGCTCAAGATAGTTTATCCGGATGAATCATATGCGTGGACAGATGTTTGGGGTCCATACTATGCATCCAGCTACACAGTTGTTGTTATCCCCTTCAAGTCCCCTCTCATCAAGCTAACAGATAGTGTGACGGTTGAAATCTATGCGGACAGTGATTACTCCTACAAAGACAATCAACTCACAGTTCACACATTAGATACACAAAATACAATCTATTCAAAAATACTTTCGCTCAAATACATTCCACCCGGTGCTGAGGACACAGCACAGGGGCTTCTTTTGAATCAAACTGAAATCTACTTGAACCAAACTTATAATCTACCTGAGGGAGCGTTGAAGTTCTACTTAAAATGGGATGGTACAAAACCACTCAACATAACAGACAACATCGGTATAGATGCGAACGGCTATATCTATGTCAAAGACTCTGCAGGAAACACTTACACCCTCGAAGGTGTTACTCCTCCTCTCGGTGTCTATGTTCCTGTAGCAGTCGGTTGGAAAGCAGGCTATGGTTACATCATTCTGAACTCTACAATCATCAGACTGAACTGGCAAGGCAACTTCACTCTGAGCAAAATAGGCG
>CAZTOS010000114.1:0-3505 GCA_964615185.1 uncultured Thermococci archaeon | reverse complement strand
CTGATAAAGTACACTGCAGAAGAAGTTGAAAAACTTGCAGAGGAGGCTCGAATAAAACCTTACAGAATGTATGAATATGGAAGAAGGAGGCAATGGAGAGAGGGCTGCCCCCTGCAGTATATTGACAAATTTGAAATTATTAAGCGAGAGTACCTCGATTTGGCTTATGAAGTGAACTACGAAATAAGTAAGCTTGCGAGAAGATACAAGGTTAGGATGAGCGTGAGAGTGCCGAGTTTAGAGTTAATGTGTTATGGATGTAACGAGAAAATTCTAAAAGAAGCTGAAGAAATCATTAGGAGGTTTAGAAATGCTACCTCTTGGAAAAATCAGGAGTGAAATTTTAAATGAAATTATCTTGCATAACCTTGACATTGAAGATTCAAAAGTTGTTATCGGCCCGAGAGAGGGCTTTGATGCCGCAGTTCTTGAATATGACAATGAAAACTACCTCGTCATAGCAACTGATCCAGTTTTAGGTGTTCCAAAGGAGCATTTTGGGTTTTTCACATATCATTTTGCAGCGAGTGATGTTGCAGTTTTTGGCGCTGAGCCGAGATGGCTGGTTGTTGACTTATTGCTACCTCTTGGTTCCACTAAAGAAGAGCTCGCTCAAATAATGGAGGAACTCAATGAAGAGTGCAAAAAATACGGAACAGCTGTAATCGGGGGGCATACGGGAGTTTACACCACGATTAAAGAAACAACTGCCACTACAACGGCACTTGGACTTGTGAAGAAAGAAGAGCTGAGATTACCATTAGCAAAACCTGGAGATGATATAATAATAACGAAGGGCGTTGGGATAGAGTTTGCCGTTGGAGCGGCTTACTTTAAAAAAGAGAAGATTAAGGAGGTTTTAACTCCCAGTGAAATAGCCAAGCTTAGAGAGATGTACAAGCTTGAAACTGTCGTCCCTGATGCCCTGGCTGTGAGAAAGCTCGTGAGAGGGATGCATGATGCAACCGAAGGAGGTTTAACAGCTCTCCATGAGATAGCCGACAATTCAGATGTCGGCTTTAGAGTCTATTACGATAGAGTTTACATTCCACCTTTCGTCAAAAAAGTCCTTGAAGCTTTTGATGTGAATCCTTTAACTGTCTCGTCAACCGGAACGCTGATAATAATTTCTCCTGAGGAGAACTCCTCAATGATAATCAAGGAGCTATCTAACAATGGAATTAAAGCTTTCATCATTGGCAAATTTACAGAGGAAAAAGACAGGGTTTTAGTGAAAAACGGCGAAGAGGAGGAGTTTCCAAGATTTGAAAGCGATGCTTATGCCGAGATTTACTAATCACCTCCGTTGCGGGCTGGAAGCCTCGCCGTTTATGGCTGGGAGGAAAGCCCACCGTAAAGTTCTTAAAGTTTGTGTTATAGTTCTTATTGATGATTCCCGGCGGTATATCCGTCGGGAGGAGGGCTCTCTGACCGAGCCGTATGCGGTCTACCGCAACCGAAGTTCCCATGTTGGGAATCCCCGTCCTTCAGGACGGGGAGGAGGTCAGTTAACCTTATACCTCAGCAGTGCAACGATTCCTCCCAAAGCTTTCAGCTTTTCACCGCCCTCATGCTCTGAGCTGACAATCACTACCTCCCCCCTCATCTGTCTGACGAACTCCATAAGTTGCTCAATCTTTTCTCTCATCTCTCCCTTCAAAAGCTCATCCAAAACGAGTAGAGTCTCAATTGCTCCATAATTCGCTGCTTCTTCAACCTCTTTTATACCATAAACCACCAATCCATTCTTTGCAATCTCCTCTATGACCTTCTCCACGAGCTGAATTTCCTTTGCGACTCTGTTTTCATGGTAAACTTTGTCAACGGTTCCTCTCCTAATGACCTCATAAATCCCTGTCCTTCCTGTAACACTCGTGTCCTCAATTACAACACGCTTTGCTAACTCCGGATAATTCTCCTGAAGGAACTTGTAAAAGTTCTCTTTCACAAAGCCGGGACCAGCAACAATAGCTTTATTCACCTTTTCTCTCTCCATAATTTCAACCATTGTCTTTGCTAAATCGTGGAAGAACTTCATTTCCTCAGCTTCTCTATTTGTGCTGTATCTCTTTCCCCCAAGGTTATGTCTTATGTTGGCAATTACATCAACACCGTATTCCCTCATGAGAGCAATATCGGCCTCACCCTCGTCCACAACAACAATCATAATTCTCGCTCTCTGAGAAGCTTCAACAGCCTGCTTTAACCTTTCCAAGTGGTGAGCCTTCCATTTAGGCTTTTGAATAGTGATAACGCTGTTCTCTTCAACAGCAATCGTGTGGTACTTGCCAATGGGAACTTCCTCTCTTGAGGCATAAACTATTGGACCAGTAACCCTCAATGCATTTGCAAACTTGTGGAAGTTGATTTTTTCAGCTTTAATACCTAAAAATACTGGAATAGCCTGGACTTTCTCTGGTCTAAGGGAGTCACTTCTCTGACTCTGCTTTCTGAGTGTCTTTGCATAAACCACATCCCCCTCCTCAATGATGTGATAGAGATGCCAAAGGTCATCGAGAGTTTCAGCTTTAACTTTAATCTTGCCCTCCTTGGGATTCTGGTCAAGTATTTTCATTCTCTCACCTCCCCTATGTTCTTGGGGAGAAAGGTTTTAAACATCTCGATAGTGCATGCACATGGTTAAAATGTTAAACTCCAGTGTACGAGCCGGTTTTTAGTTGTGGGCATGTTGATGACTCATTAACTCACTACCTCCTCTCTCGTTTTATTAGCAGTGGAATTAACACCAACTCAATGAGCAACGCGGGTCCACAGATTTCTTTCCCTTCGCGCTGATTAGTTGTGCTTGTCTCCTTGTATCTCATGTCCATGCCGCAGTCAACAAACGTTTTGTGCTCGGCTTTGCAATTGCCCTCACAGGTTACGTCCAGGAATAATGGACATTCACGAGGAAACAGTCATCACAGTGAAACTCCATCCTAAGTCTATTCTCCGTGATCCTTCCCGTCATTTGATCGTAGTGCTTTGGAAGTGTTGAGCCCAAGAATTTGTGTGAAGTTAAGTTCTTGATGGTCTCGTTCACCGGGCTCCAGTTAATGTCACTGATCGAGAAGGGTGTTAGGTTTTTTGCTGGAACGAATTCTCTTCTGGTCTTGTTTCCAGTTATCATGATCTTGAGGTCATGAGTTCCGTTGTAAGGTTTAATGATGGTTAAATTATCAACCATAAACCACTCTTCCGGTGTGCAGTTTGAGTGGCACTCGAAGGTTACCAGCTTTACTGTTTCGTTAGCCGGTAAGTGGTTGAAGAGATTAATCTTTCCCGCTGAGGCAAGGGGAAGGAAAAGAAAAAAGAGCAAAGCCAAAGCGTAGTGCCTTCCCACCTTAACTCACCTCCACCCTAAGGTAATATCCAACACCAGTGTACGGGCCGGTTTTTGGTATGTAGTTCTAGGGGAAATTGCTGTCTTCTTTGTTCTGACCTCCTCCCTGCCTTGAAGGGCGAGCGGATTAACCCCTCGCCATGGGTGGGGAGGTTTGAGGGG
>CAZTOS010000113.1:0-3713 GCA_964615185.1 uncultured Thermococci archaeon | reverse complement strand
CCAGACTTATTGATTTTAGACTGGTACTCTGCTATCCTTTTCTGCCAGTAAAAGGCAATGCTTTTTAATGGTCTGCCATTCACGAGGAAACTTTCACCGTTCTCGACATAAACAGCCATCAAATTGTTCACTCCAAGGTCAATTCCAGCAGTTAAACTTCCCAAGACTTGTCTTGGAATTTTAACCCAACCGTTTTTGGATAGCTTCTCTTCAACATTAAAACTGATGTGAGCGTACCATTTTCGCTTTACATCATCGTAAACAATTTCAAGCCTTCCCTGCTTGCCCTTCCAGTGAATTCTTCCCTTGAACTGGATTCTCAACCTACCAAATTTTCCGAGCCTCCTCAACTCAATAACGTTCCTGTCAATCTTGTATTGGTCGTTCCTGAGTGGAATTGTGAAGAGTTTCTTTCCTTTGATAAATTTTGGTGGCTTGGGCTTAAACCATTCAGGCAATTCTCCAGCCTTTTTCTTCTTGTTCAGGGTGAAGAAGCTCCGCCAAGCTTCAGCATTCTTTCTTGCTAATTGCTGGACTGTTGAACCACCAATCCAGTCCTTGAAAGTGTAGTACGCTTCCTTTTCCGTGGTGGCAAAGTCTATCACACCAAACTCTTTAAACTGCTTCAGCCTCTCATAATTAATCCTATTCCAGATTACTGCGCAAGCTTGAGCTAACTTGAACAAAATTTTCTCCTGCTCTTTTGATGGCTGGAGTTTTACTGTTACGGAACGCTTCATTTTCTTTCCCGTTCGACTTTTTCAATCCAGTCGAGGATTGCCTGCTCGGCAGCAATGCTTAGAGCCCCTTTCCTACCCCCATAAAGCTTCATAACAACTTCCCTAAACTTCCTCTCCACATCATCCCTTAGATAGATGTCCAACCTGCCCACTATTGCCCACCCAATAGTGAGTATGAGTGTTAGAGTATTTAAGTTTTTGCCTTTCCTGCTCTGGGACTTGTTGGGGGTTTGCCTGTACCCCCGCCCTAAAAGGCAAGGCTTGCAAAAGATAAAAGTCAAACCCCTTCTTGAGGCATTGCTTAAATCCTCAGAATATGACCCCTACAAACTTGCTCGCAAGAGAGGAAGCCAGCACAAAGATGGTTAGGCTGTTCCATAAATGGTCAAAAGCGTAAAGTTTGGTGTCTTTTGTTTTTCCGTAATTTTTATATAGGTTTGGTGTGAATTCTGCCACGATGTGGCAGTCTCTGATATGTGGGGTTCTAAGCCCGAATGGGGACTTAACGGAAGATGTGGGGAGTCCCCGTTCCCCCCGAAAGCCACCCAATGAAGATGAGGGGGTGGAAAGTTAGCCGTAACGACCTTACAAAAGTTACGGCTAGCCAGAACGGATACCTCCTGATAAAAAACAGTTACATTGAGCATTACCGAAGTGAGAGTGCGATTTTTGAGGATAAGAAAAAAGTGAGAGAGGTAATGGAAAAGCTTGATGATTTTGTGATATTTCTTGCACATACAAGAGCAGCAAGTCAAGGGGAGAAAAATATGTTTAACGTTCAACCATTTGCATTTTCAACAAAAAGAGGCTTTATATTCTGGACAATGCACAACGGAGATCTGAACAAAAACCAGCTGGTAAGAATGGGAGAACTCAACCCAGTGGATGTAGAAGGGGCGTCAGACAGCTATGTAATGGGGGTTTATCTCTGTCGCTTTTTAGAGGGAATTGAGAAGGAACATCTGCTGAACAGATTCAAGGAAATTAAAGCAACAGCAAAATCTCTTATGAACACGGTAACATTGCTCATGTCAAAAGCTTCACTTAATTTTTACTCATGGAGATATTAAAGAAAATTGAAAAACCCTAGTTCCCATCAAGACTAAAAATCGGTTTGGATGCTTATAGGATACTAAATGGTTGCTCATGTGTGAATGTTCAACTAACCACAATGCACAGCCAAAGACATGATGGGAACTATGGTTTGAAAAGGATATCCCTAAACTTCCGAGCAAACTCAGCAACCTTAACCGCATCAAGTGTTTCCCTAACATCGTGGGTTCTTATGATGTTCGCCCCATTCCAAACAGCTATTGCTGTTGCTGCCAGTGAACCAGGCAACCTTTCACCTAGATCTTTTCTTCCTGTTATTGCACCAATAAAGGACTTTCTGGAAACACCAACCAAAATCGGAAGCCCAAACATCTTAAGCATGTTTAAATTTGCTATGATCTTTGAATCCCATTCATACCAAGGGGGATAATTTGGTCTCAGAAAGCCAATTGCTGGATCGATTGCAATCTTCTCCTTCTCAATTCCATTTTTATATGCAATCTGGAGACTTTCTTGGAGGAAGCTAATCACAGTGTGGAGAGGTTCCATGAAGTCCTTAACTTCTCCATGAGCACAAATTATCACTGGGACATCGTATTCTTTTGCGACTTTAACCATTTTTGGATCTCCCTTAAGCCCAGAAACATCGTTGATAATATCGGCCCCAGCTTTTATTGCTTCCTCAGCAACCTTTGCGTTTGTTGTATCTATGCTGATTGGAACATCAACATGATCCCTCAGTGTTGAGATTGCCCAGACTGCCCGTCTAATTTCCTCTTCAACTGAAATTTGGGTTTCTAAGTAGGGAGCTGTAGATTTTGCTCCAATATCAATAAAAGAAGCTCCATCATCAATCATTTTTAGCGCTGTTCTAATCAGCTCATCCTCACTCTGCTTGACACTTCCTTTGTAAAAGCTTTCTGGGGAAACATTGATGACTCCCATAATTTTTGGTTCCTCAAGATTAATACCAGCAAACTTCATTTCCTTTCACCTCCATGCTCTGCTCCTTTAATAAAGTCCTTAATTAACCTGCATATTTCTTCAGGCTTCTCATAAAGTATCAAATGTCCAGCTTTTGGTATAATTACAAGTTTTGAATTTTCAACCCACTCATGTATCAGCTTTGCATGTTCAGGAGGTGTCACAACGTCATCTTCTCCAACTATTATCAGAGTAGGAACCTTTACTTTCTCCGCAGAAGGTTTGGCACTATATCCGGCCATATAAATTAGATATCTGAAGCTTTGTGGAGGCAATGATTCTATGTAATCTTTATTATCCTTCATGAACTCCAAGAATACCTCATCTGGAGTTGCTGGGCTGAAAAACATCTTCTTATACATCCGTCTTGTGAGGGGATTGCTTTTGAAGAGAATCGGTTTCCAAATGGCGGGGGGTAAATACATTATAATCTTGTCAATAGCATCCGTTTTTAAATACGCAACTGGGCCTATCAACACAATCCTATTAACATGCCTCCGAGCAGCATATTCGATTGCTATCATTGCCCCAAAGCTGTGCCCAATTAGAACAACGTTTTCAAGTCCAAGTCCAGATCTTATTGCATCAATATCCTTGATGTAATCCTCAAGTGTGACACGAAGGGGCTTATCCGATTTTCCATACCCTCTCAAATCCACTGCAACAACTCTATAATTCCTTTCAAAGCACGGTAGAATATGTTTCCAGTTGCTAATCTGGCCTGGAGAGCCATGAAGAAATAAAAGAGCTGGCAAATTCTCATCTGCTGTCTCTCTTGCGTCATAGAAGTGGAGTTTAATCCCATCTACAGTTAGGAATGGCACAATCCTTCACCAAACTGCATTTTGACTTTCATTGTTAAATCATTTTTGTCATGCAATAGGTTTGGAGCAAAATCAGGGGTGAAGTTTTTAAGTCAGAAGGAGAATGTTAAAC
>CAZTOS010000112.1:0-3759 GCA_964615185.1 uncultured Thermococci archaeon | reverse complement strand
TTTACTGTATCCCCGCCCCAAGGCTTTCAAAAGAAAAATGTAACACATAAGAGAAGATTTAAGGACTAAGAACAAAATCTAAAAGCTGTCTTTAAGATTTAAAGTTCTCAAACATTTCTTTTATGAAGTCCTTAGCTTCTTCGCTAAGCTTATCCTCTTTTACTTCTTTGCCGAACTTGTCGTATACCTTTCCATCTATTATACTTATTTCAAGAACCTCATACATCATTTCATCCTTGTCTTCAATTTTGATCCCGTGACCCTTCAAGTGGCCTCTTACACTGTCAATATCAACGTATTTGCCACACTTTTCACATTTGTAGAACTGCCAGAACACAAAGTCTTGGCCAATTGTCATGCTGTTCTTTAGGTGTTCAATGAATCTACCGCCGAGATACTCGTAAAAATCTTCCTGAATAAGTTTCCCATCCTGCTCAACAACCTTGAATCCTTTCCAGACTATGTGGTCGTTTATATCTACAAGCGTTCCTTTGAGGAATTTTGATGTCATGATAAATGTGCCATTGTGAATGTAGAATGTGCTCTTGTCCGGGACAACCACTATATCAAGCCCTTCCCCCTCTTTTACCTCACTGAGCTTTTCTGCCTCTTCTCTGTTGTTTGCAACGTGTATTCTGATTTTTAGGTCACTCTTTTTGTGTCTTCCAATTATCTTGTCCTCACTTAGATTCCAGTGATAATCATCCAACGTTCTGATTCTGGAATAGACTTTTCGGAGTCTTGAATCTATCTCACCATACTTCACAACCACCACCCAAGAAAGAGTAGGGATTGGTATTAATAAGTCTTCTCGGAAAACTTT
Organism: uncultured Thermococci archaeon; assembly: GCA_964615185.1. Taxonomy (GTDB): domain Archaea; phylum Methanobacteriota_B; class Thermococci; order Thermococcales; family Thermococcaceae; genus Thermococcus_B. The sequence goes on along the minus strand of CAZTOS010000112.1, from coordinate 2,936 downwards.
AAAAAGCCCTATGTTTCTGGACTGACCTCCTCCCCGTCCTGAAGGGCGAGGGTTCCAACGAACTAACCCCTCGCCATTGGCGGGGAGGTTTGAGGGGTTCTCATTAGGGCAACCCTTGAAAAGGGTTCTTCGAACCCCTCTGGCCGGGCCTTCGGCCAGTTACCCCTACCACAGGACGGCTCGGGGTTATCGCTTAGAGTCCACCCTTGGAGTTTTTGACTGCCACAACGGGCAGTTTTGAAAGGACGCTTAACAGCGTCAACCCTCCAATGCTGGAGGGTAACGTGAAACCCCTCATCTCATCGGGTTGTTCTTTGGTGGCCTCTTCGAGGCCCTATTACGCTGGCAAGACTTAAAGGGGTTTCGGTGATTCAATACTCGTTGGATGATTTACTGTATCCCCGCCCCAAGGCTTTCAAAAGAAAAATGTAATATCCCCTTGTGCCCTCTTCCTAAGTTCTTCTTCATAAATTGTCCAAAGTGCTATTAACGCACCAGGAATTCCATGTTCTGTTGCAAATGTCATATAAGGTGCTAAGTCAACAACATAATCCGCAAATCTAAATAACCCCCTCGGAATACCTTCTCGCGAGCCAATGAACACAACAACTTCCTTTGCGTAATACATGTCTTTCGCCAGTTCATCTTTAACCTCAGTTAGGGTATGCCCCTTGGGATCTGTAATTATAAGCAAGCGTTTGTTTCTTCTCTTGTCTCTTATCACCTGATACAAATCCCAGACATATACAGGAACTTTCTCAATTTTCCAAGGGTAGGCTTCTCTTTGAATCTGATACCTTGACTCTTGCCCAATCTTTACTCCCCTCAAAAATTCCATAAGCTCGTAACCATCAATTTTTTCTTTCGGCGCTATTATTAGCTCTTTAACTTCAAATGCCTGAGCGGCTCTGCCAATCTTCTCACCAAAGTTTTTGCATGCTTTATAATCACCCCAGTACGGCATCTGGACTATGCTGACTTTTTTGAAAAGCTTCCTTGCATCTGTCTTCTCTGGAGTGTACTTCTTCCACTCCTCTTTTCCAACAACTGAGATGTAAGCCTTATCACCGATTATCTCAACTAAAATTGCTTTATCTGGGAAGCTCAAATCAACTTCAGCATTTGTAAGCTCTTTTATCTTAGCTCCAAGCTGAACGTTTACATCGACACTTGTGAACTTGTGCTTTCCTCTCCTCTTGGTCTTAACGGCAAATGTCTCTCCCTCATTAATAAACTTAGCAAGATCTTCAGCGACACTTAAAATATCTTCAATTTTAGCGGGGACCTCATGTAAGACCTCAACAACCCTTTCAACTTCTGGGACTTCTAAAATCTTCTCTTTTGCATTTTTATCGTCAGTTTCAACTAAAATCAATCCAGAATATCCTTGAGGTGAAATCCAGACCTTAGCATCTTCCAAAGCTTCCTTGATGTAGTTCCCAGCGACAGCTTCCATTCCCCTCTGGGTCTTTATCAGAAATTTCACCACTATCACCTGGATGAAAATTAGAGAATGAGCTTAAAAGCTTTAGCAGAAGTTCTTTAATGGAGAAATGGAAGCAGAGAGAAATCAAATCTCTGGCTCAGCAAGAACCTTAATCTTTCTGATTTCTGCTCTCTTGAGTGGGTATATTTTCTTTGCTTCCTTGGCAATCTCAGCACCCATCTTGCCTGTGACAGCTTCAAGGACAAACTGTGTGAACGGTAACTCTTCAGCCTTCTTGTATATGATGTTCCTCATAATGTCTCTAATTGCCCTCTCTTGACTTGTCTGAATTCTCCTTATTGCAATGACCATTCCCATAACTCTAAGCTTGTAGCCATCCTTTGTGGTAACGTTAAAGATACCATCAATTCTTGTTGTTCTTCTTCTAACTAAGCTCCTAATGTAGCTCCTTGCGAGCTTGTGCCCTTTGAACTTTGTGTAAGCGTTCTGCCCCTTGACGTCATGAATCTGGAAGTAAAGCTTAACATGACCTTTTGTGAAATCGCCGGTTAAGTCCTTGAGGGTGGTCTCTATAACTCTTCCCTTAACCTTCTCAGGATCGTCTGCTGGGGTTAAACCAATCTCTTGGCTTCCAAAAAACTCAGGAGCATAAACAATATACCACTGCTTAAACTTCCACTTATCCCTTGCAGCGGCAACTCTTTTTCTTGGATTAGCTCTGGCCATCTTAACACCTCCCAATTTTTACAATTTTAAACTATCTTCAGCGATCTTGATTGAAAACACTAAATCATCCAAAGCCACTATAAGGCTTTCAATCTCACCGGAGTATTTAACTTTTGTTATGACCTTACAATCTTCCCAATAAGTTTTAACCTTTAAATTTTTTGGAAGGTTTAAATTATCAACATCAACAGCTCTCGCTATTGCCTCAGCACTCTTTTCATCCTCATAGTGCCAGATTATTTCTGCTTTGGCTTTAATTTCCATTTGTCTGTTCCTCCAGTGCTCTGTTTATAAGCTCTGCAAATTCTTCTAATTTGTTCTTTGGAAACCTAATGCCAGCGGCTATTGCATGACCTCCACCTTCTCCGCCAATAGTCTCTGCAACTTTTCTCAAAGCTTCTCCAAGGTGATATCCCTTAGCCAACGCTCTTTCGGTAGTCCTTGCTGAACCTTTAATGAGGCTGTCGTCTTCTTCGCTGTCCGCCAAGATAATTACTGGTTTTTCTGGATTTGCGAGTTTTGAACTTATTGCAATGTTCGCTGCTATACCCACAAGAGTATCTTTAATGTTCTTACCTGCATAAAAGACGTAGACGTTTTCTTTTTCAATGACCGTGCTGTTCCAATTCTGTATTAGGTATTTCCTGGCCTCAATTTGCTCTCTCTTGTATTCATCAACTAATTTAAGGGCTTCCTTGAAGGCACCTTCGTCCCCTAAGCATATTGCCACTCCAAGAGTGCCAGCGTTTAGTCTTCCAGTTGC
>CAZTOS010000111.1:0-3804 GCA_964615185.1 uncultured Thermococci archaeon | reverse complement strand
GGGCAGAATTTCTTGTAATCTATGGTAGAAGAAGAATAGGCAAGACTGAACTGCTTCTTCACTTTGCGAGGGATAAACCTTACGTCTACTTTCTCACAACAGAAAAGCCCTATCGCGAGAACCTAAGGGAGCTCCAGAGGCTTTTGGCTGAATTTTTAGGAGATGAACTCTTTGGAAAAGTAATCTTTGATGGCATAGATGAGCTTCTTATGGCATTTGCCGACAGGATTGGTGATGACAGAGTAATCCTGATAATTGACGAGTTTCCCCTATTAATCGAACACTACCGTCCGGTTCTCTCACTCCTTCAAAAGGCATGGGATTTGAAGCTGTCGGAGACCAAGATAATGCTGATTCTATGTGGTTCGAGTGTTTCGGCAATGGAAACTGATGTTTTGGGTTATAGAAGTCCACTTTACGGAAGGAGAACGGGACAATGGCGCCTTACGGAGATCCCGTTCTTTCATATCGGGGAGTTTCTACCCGGCTACACTGTTGAAGATCTTGTGAAAGTATATGGCGTGGTCGGGGGAATTCCGGCTTACCTGCTTCAGTTCAATCCAGATAAAGGCTTCGATGAGAACGTGGTTGAGAATGTTCTCTCCAAGGGAGCGTTTCTCTACGAGGAGGCGGAGGTTCTGCTCCGTGAAGAGCTCAGGGAACCAGCAAACTACTTTGCAATACTGCAGGCAGTAGCCAGCGGGCGGAGCAAATTTGGAGAGATTGTAAACGCCACCGGACTGGACAAGAGCCTTGTATCCAAATACCTGGCTGTTCTCCAGAGGCTCGGCATAGTGGAGAGGGAGGTGCCCGTCACAGTTACGTGGAAGGAGGTGAGCAAGAGAGGTTTGTACTCCATAGCTGACAACTACTTTGCCTTCTGGTTCCGCTACGTGCTCCCAAATAAGAGCTACCTTGAAGCAGGGATGGGAGAGGAGGTATGGGAGCGTTCAGCGGAGGACTTCAATGCTTATATGGACTCGGTCTTTGAGAAGCTGGTGAGAACTCCTAAGGTCTTCTTCAAGCTAACTAACTTCCGCTTCACAAAGCTTGGAAGGTGGTGGCGTAAGAAGGAGGAGATTGATTTGGTTGCTTTGAATGATAGAGAGAGAAAAGCCCTGTTTGTTGAAGTTAAGTGGAAGGATTTGAAAGAGGGGGAAGCTAAGGGGATCTTGAAGGACTTGGAGCGGAAAGCGGAGTTAGTTGGGCTGGACAATTGGGAGAAAAGCTATGGGTTGATGGCAAAGAGCGTTGAGGAGAAGGAAAGGTTAAAGGATGAGGACTGGCTGGTTTGGGACTTGAGGGACTTCGAAAGGCTTATTTCCCCTGAAGGTGAAGCTTGAGATGTGTGGTAGCGATGGTATTGATCCATAAGATCAAGGCAAAAAAGATCATCTCTGGAAGGTTCGGCAGGAAGAAAACAGTAGAAGTCGATGTATATGCACCGTCAACAGAAACACACATATCGGAAATGGCAGGGCATGCAGCAGGTGTTTCAGACGGCGAAGCAGTCTATGCCACACACACTCACTACCACTATGGAGATTACAAAGATGAGTACATATTATTAGGCAAAAAGAAAGGATACGACGAATTTGCATACGATGCTTTCATAGGAATACTTGGAGGAATAGCGAGCTGGAAATATGGTGCAGATGAAATAGACAAAAAAATACCGAGAAATACTGGTAAGAAATGGACAAAAAGATGGAGAGGCGTACTACTCCTTGAGACCTATAAGAGAAACAAAAAGGATGATACTACTGAACCGCCTAGCGCTATATTCTAGGGCTATCATTGTTCAGTTACCCGACTTTGATGAATTTGTAGAAAAGCACGTGAACATCCTTAAAGCCATTCTAATACAGGAAATTCTGTCAAAGTCACCGAAGAGGATATCAAAGGACGAGGAGAAAAAATAGAAAAAACAATTGAAATTGCTATAGATGCTGCGAAGAAGTTGGCAGAAGTGTACGGCGATCCCGAGAAGCTCGTACATGTGGGCCGGATGAAAATAAACCACGCAAAAGATGCACTAAGCATCCTTGAATTCCTCAATCCTGAAAAGCACCCCTTAGAAGTAATCGGTGAGCACATAATCGAACTCAAAAAGATGCACCCAGAAGTAGTAAAGCCAGAGAAAGTATACGGAGAAGAATGGTACGAATTCCTCAAGAAGAAGGGGATCGACCCCGCGGAATTCAGCCCGAGGAAAAAGAAAGCAAAATCCTTAAAATCCCAAACTCTCGCACTTACAGCTCATGAATTACTCGGCATGCTGAAGGGCTTAAAATATGCCCGCTACTCCAAAGAAGCAGTTGATGGAGTAAAGAAAGAGCTTGAGGACAAAATCGAAGCTCTTCTCCAGAATCCTGAGAAAAATCTTGAGCTTCTCGGCTTGTACTTCGCAGTCATGAGGTTCATAACGCGCGGAGAATTTGAGAAGGCGGAGGAGCTTTTGAAGAAGCTGGTATAATCGCAAGGGTAAGGGTTATATTTTTATGGTTGGTAATTACAATGCTAACTAAAACAGCTGGTCAGTGGTGTATTCATGCCAACAATTTTTGACTTAATAAAATCCCGGAAGCTTAGGAGAAAAATTGAAGAACTCATTGAGGTAGTTGAGGACATCAATGATGATTATCTTCCTTTCGAAATCAGGGAAATTCATGTTTCTGGAAGCGTTTTGCGGACATCAGAAGCGAGAGACGTTGATATTGCTATACATGCCTTTGAAGTTAATGAAGTTAAGGAGGAATGGCAGAACTTCATAAAAGCCCTTCAAGAAAATAAATTAAAGATTCTGAAGCTTGTAGACAGATATCGAGAAGAAATCTACCCTGAACGGGTTGATTTCCGAGATTTTATCTACTGGTATTCTGATGAGTTAACAGACCTTGGACTTGAACCATTCTGGGTTGAAGAATGGCTCCCAATGTTCAGGCTGGAAGACTTCATGAGAACTGCTGTTCCTTGGGATGTAAGAGATTCGATGCCAACTCTCATACAAAGAAAAATCTGTAGCCAAATGCACTGTGGAAGTCTTGAACTTCATGTGATATACTACGCCGAAGGAAGGCAACCAGAGAACGAGTTCTTTTTGGAAATACCCAGCATACCCATATGGAATCATGAAGAGGGAATCCTCGAAATTTCAGAGGAGACGCTTAAAGAGCACTTCCTTAAAGAACTTCAACGGCTGATTGAGCTAAGTCAAATGATACTCAGCGGTGATATTGGCATTTTTGCATACATGCCTGCAGTGTATTTAATGAAGAACCGCGAAGACAACTTCTTCTTAACAAAGCTTTTCAGAGATGCCGTTCTTAAAGAGGTTGAGAATCTGCGAGAGCTCATAAAAAGAGGCAATGAAATTAATCCGGACTTAATAACCATTCAAGAACTCCAAAGTATAAACTCAAAACTCAGGAATAGTCAGAAACGTATAGAACATCTCGGGATAGTATGGGAGGCGACAGTAAAGGCATGGAATGAACTGATGAAAGAGCCACTGGGGCATGCATTATGGCTTTCTGAGAAATATAGAGCTAAGACACTTGAAGAACTGCTTTTTAGAATAGTTTCACGGAGAGTTATCTCTTCATACCCACGGGTTATAAAAACAAAGGACGTGAATAAGATTTTTGAGGATATAGGGCTTTTAAAGAGTGAAAAATAATGAAAACAGAAACCCTCAAAGCGCACTCCAGAACGGGTCTTCTCTTGCCTTGACCTTTGCAATCATTTTTAAAGCTTTTATATCGGTCTCATCAAGCATGTCTCTAAGCTCTTTCACAAGCCTTA
>CAZTOS010000110.1:0-3884 GCA_964615185.1 uncultured Thermococci archaeon | reverse complement strand
TAATATTTCCATGAAGGTCTCACGAAGTCTACATCATGAGTTAGAACTAAGGCAAATTGCTTATTATTTGGATAGTCAGGCAAACTTTGAGGTTTGATTTTATAAACCTCAAAAAGTGTGTTCCTTGTTATGTTTGATATTTCATTATCATTATTATGATAGAAGTTGAAGATCTCTCTTGCATTACCTATGTCCTTTGTCTCTTTTTGTAGTATATTTTTAGCGATATCCAAGGCTTCTTCTTTCTTCATCTTTCATCACCTTCCAGTTATGTTAACTGTTCAATACTGTGAACATCGCTCCCCCTAACAGTCTTAACTCCCATCTCTGAAGCCATGTTTATCCATTCTTTTTCTGGAAGATTGTATCTTCTGTTAACTTCCAATAGAACATCATGTCTTTTCATCAGATTAAAAATCCCTCTCAGCTCATCAACGGTGAGAGAAAACCCCGTCCTCTGTAAAAACAATCCAGGATGAGCCCACGCATTAACATATTTATTTTTTATCACCTTTTTTAAGCATTTTAAGTAAAGCTTTCTGTCCCACGGAAAGCTATGAAATGCAAAGATTGGATAATCAACCTCCCTTATAATATTATCCTCGACATTCAAACTGTAGTCCGGCAGAACTTTTGCCTCAACGCCGCTCAAAATTATTATCTCAGGAAACTCTTCCCTTGCCTGTTCGATGTCATTCAAAAACTCATTAAAATCGTAAGTCAACTCCCTTCTCACGTGCTCCGTGAAGGCTATGAGTGGAATTTCAAGCTCTTTCGCTCTCTTACAGATTTCAAAGACTGAGTTTTCACCATCAGTATAATTAGTGTGAATATGCCACTCACCTTTCATTAAGTACTTTTCATATCTTTTCCATATCTTCATATCTCAATCACCCTATCTCCAATGCCAATTCCGCCCCAGAACCTTAAGAGCTTTGTTCCCCACTTGACGCTAAATTCTGGTATTTCTTCTCCCAAGGCTAGCTTTACTGCTCCATAAATCACATTTGCACCTGCAATTGTTGATAGTACCATAGTTCCTTGAATTCGAGGATTAGATTCAAGTATTTTTGGAACTCCCTTGAAGTCTTCCTTAAATTGCAACCCATGGGCAAATTCCAATCCTAATGCTCTCGTGATTTTTGTAGAATACTCAATTATATCATCTCTCTTTTCAACAGTACCAACAAAAGTTATTCCAGTTCTAATTAGATCTCTCCTTCTTGGAACCACTACATAAACCTCTTTCTTGCTTGAAAGAATGTCTACACTATATTCCCTTCCTGGTAAGTACTCCATAACAAGCAATTCTGGAAAAGTCTCACCTAATATACTGTACAGTTCCTCCATGGTTATTTTTGAATTATTCGGTTTTTCCTTAAAAAAGAATTCCGTTCTATCGATGCTTTCGTAGATGATCCTAAATCCCCTCATTCCACTTGCTATTGGAGGCTTAACAACGAAAGGGGTATCAAGTTTTTTAGCACACTTCTCCAGTTCGCTCCACGTTTTAACTAAATAAAATTTTGGATAAGGAACATTGAGTTTTCTAACAGTTTTTAACAATTTATACTTGTTATTTGCTAGTTCTATTGCAGTATAATTAGAGACTGCAACTTTTGTCCCGCTCTTTTCAAACTCTTTTTTATGCTCTGCTAAAGGGAGAAGTTCAGCTGTTACTTGAGGAAGTATCACATCAACTTTTTCCTTCTCGCATATTTCAAGTAGTGCAGGTATGAACTGATTACTTTCAGCTGGAGGAACTTGATAAAACTTATCGCAAAGGTATCTTCCAACTACTTCATTTTTCATATCAACTCCTATGGTTACTACATCTCGCATGTCCCAATTGTTTTTTAAGGAGTATAATGTCCCCCTAATACCTGGAGCGCCTGCTCCAGTGATGAGAACTTTTATAGTATCCATCTTATCACCTCGAAAGCCTCTGCAAATTCAGTCTTGACTTGCACTCCTCTCATCTTTGCCCAACCTAAAATAAATTCTTCATTGAAGTAAGGTCTGTTTAACATAAGCTGACTTTTGTAATTTTTTAGCAAGTCGATCTTTTTCTGTATGTGCCTCTTTTTCAACTTAATGAAGAGCTGAGCATCAAAACTTACATGATTCCAAGGTAATTCATAACTGATAATTGAAGCCGTGTTTTTGAACGCTCTGATCATTTCTCTCGCAACAACTTGATGATCTTGATGATGATCATGAAGCGATGGTCCCACCACAAGATCCGGCTTAAATTCGTTTCTAATTTTTACAAGCTCTTCAAGAACTTCTTGCCTGTGTTCATGCAGTCTCCTAACCTTAAAGTTAAATATCCTATAGTTATCCCTACTTAGGTTAAGAGATTTAACAACATTTAAAAACTCTTGTTTGAGTGTATCTTTGGGCAAATTATGGGGCAGAGAATCTTCAGCAGTTGAAAAAACAACCCAAAAGATCTCATAACTGGCTTCTAAAAATCTTGCCAACATTCCACCAGCACCAAGTTCAACGTCATCAGTATGAGGGGATAGAAAGAGAACTTTCATTGTATATCCCTCCATATATTTTTAAAAGCTTTTTTTCTTCATTTTCCCAGCTCCACTTCTGTCTAATATAATTTGAATGGAACTTTATCTTTTTGACCTTTCTCAATACCTTTGTTAGTTCATTTTTAGATAAAGAATCTACTGAGACCCCACACCGATACAGTTTTACAAAATCTTCCATGAGTGAATCTCCATTCACAATTACTGGGATTCCTAATATCGCTGCTTCAAAAACTTTGATAGCTATTGCACGTTTTATGTTTTCTCTGGGAGGATAATATGCATAGATAACATCACAAAGCAGATAGTAGCTTGGAATGAGTTTATATGGAACATTTCCAATAAACTCTACTTCCAAATTAGGATATTCCTTCCTCACAATTTCTTTAAGCTTTTTAGTGCTTTTTCCTTCTCCAACTAGGAGTACTTTATAAGAATCTTCTTGCCCTTCCAATGCTCTAAACAAGATGATAAAATTTGAAAGTGTTCTCTGTCCCCCAATAAACCCTATTGTAAATTTGTTAGATTTTCTCAATTTTAACTCTGGGTAATTCAAAAACTCTCTAACATCCGGGACATTCCAAATTGTAATAACTTTTTCTGGAGTTATCCCAGACTTTATATAGTATTCCCGCAAACCTTTATGTTTTCCTCCAATGGACTGGGTTGCTACAATATCAATGTCAGCAAATTTTGCAAAAAACACATCAAATTTTTGAACAATCTTAGATAAAACGCTTTTCCGTTGATCTTCCATTGAAAAGAACGTGAAGTATAAATCATGGATATCATAAACCCACTTCTTTTTTCTCAGACACTTTATAAGAAACCCCAAGGGAGCAGTATCGAAATCGTGAGTATGGATAATATCAAAATCACTCCTAAGAAGAACCCTCATGGCCTTAATATAAAATAAGGGTAATTTAAGAACAAAATTTAAAAAGTTACCATATCTCGCTTTAACCCTAATCCTTCTGATTTTGATTCCATCAACAATTTCCTCTCTCGGACATTTCCCCTCCCTATCCCACGCAATTATCATGACTTCATAACCATGCCCAACTAAGCTCTTGGCTTCCTTGTACACCCTTGGATCAGGCTTGAAGGGATTCGTTATTGTCATCACTATCCTCATCTTATCACCTAAACGCCCTTTTTCCAAACAAAAGACCTGCTATAAACCCCAATGAAATTAGATTATGGAATAAGAACATCACAAGAGGAAGAGCTAAAGCATCCCAGTTCTTAAACTTAAAGCCTAATCGCACACTTTCTCCAAACAGTATTACCCAATAAACCAAAAATAAGGGGACTAAACTCGACGCAAATTCCAATAATACC
>CAZTOS010000109.1:0-4119 GCA_964615185.1 uncultured Thermococci archaeon | reverse complement strand
GCACTATCTGGATTTAGAATTAGAGGCAGACGAGGCTTATTCTCGTGTTGTTGATGAATTAAAGAATGTGTTGGAGGATTGAACCATGACATCCGTTGAAAACATTGGAAATGCTTTGTTAGTGATTTGGGCATCGTATTGGCTGTATAAAGACTGGCACATCATGAGCATTTGGGCAAAAGTTGGCTTCATCTTGCTTGGCATATGGGCTTTGGGAACGTGGTCAATTGTTCAGACAAACAAGAAGATACAGTCGCAATACTATGAGGTTCTCTTTGAGTTGTCTGCAACGCTGAGAGAGTTAAGAGAATTGCTTAGAAATTTGCAAAGGAGGTCTAAGTTGTGAGTCCAGATAATATTGATTATTGTATAGCAGAGGTTGAGCTGTGGGAGTAGGCTGACTTTAAGGAGGTGATGTCTCTTGGTGGAGGTTGCGGATGCTAAGAAAATTATCCTAATAAAATATTTTAAGGAGCCTAAACAGAAAGACGTGACTTACATAAGAGAGAACAGTGTTCTTGATGGAATTGCTCGCAAGTTGATGGAGAGGTTTAATCTCGACTCAAAGCAAAAGGCTTATGAACTCGCTCTTCTTTCAACTGGCTTGAAGATTGAGCCTGAGAAGCTTGCTCCCCTCCTTCAGAAGAGGACAAAGAGCAACTCGAAGAAAGTTCTTCTTGAAGCCTACGAATTGCTTCTCGAAGCCGAGTTCTGGCTCCTTTCGGCAACTTTTATTTTTGCTTTCTTTTTGGCTTTCGTTTTTTCGGCTTTATAATAAGATTATATTATGTTTTTTGGGTTAAGCTTGAAGGCTTTCAAAAGCTCGTTTTGGTGCTTTCTTTTGGCGATCAAACAGTCCGACAAACGTATTTAAGCCTAAAACGTATTTTATTATTTTGAAAACCCTTGTGGAGGTGCCTGCATGTTCGAGGAGTTGAAGGAACTGTTTTGGTTCTATTTTGAGTTAGGTAAGGATTTAGTAAGCAAGGGTCCTAGGAGAAGAGGAGCACTAGACCCAAGGGTTGGACTCGGCCTTGCAGCTACATTCATCACAGCCTTTATCGCTATGATGGTTGTTGCTACTGTTGAACCAGAGACAGCCGCAAGTATTTCACAAAACAGCACTCTCTACCAACCGTATCAGACATTCACTGGCTATGTTGGAAAGAGCTTCAGCATGTGGGGTCTTGCAATCTTCGTCAGCGTCTTAGGTCTTGTTATCGGTGCAATCTACGCCTTCTGGAAGAGCTGATCTTTCGCTTTTTCATTTCACTTTTTGGAGGTGCAAAGAGTGTGGGTGATCCTATACATGTTTATACTCAGCATTGCGATTATCTTGTTCATAATAGGCGTTGTTCTTGGCGATTTGGTTTTCCTTGCGCCGTCGATAGCGTTGTTCATTCTCGCAGGATTCTACAGCTTCAATCTTACATACATTACTAATTCAGGCTCGGTTCTACAGCTCTCTGGAAGTGAGTGGGTGCTTGCTTTCATCTGGTGGGCTTTTGCCATGATTGGGGTTGTTGCGATTATGTATTACGAGTTAACAGGCTTCAGGAGGGAGTAATATGCAGGGTGATATGTATGATGGACAAACCCAAGTTGGGCTTGATGAGGTTTTGAGGGAGTTCAGGACTGAAATCAAGGCAACGCCAAGCTTTGAAAGCCACGACGTTATAATTAATGCGATCAAAGACAGCGAAAGGTATTTTCCGGAAAGACTTAGCAAGTTAATCACATTGAAAGATCCAAACATTAGTCTTGCGAACTTTTCTGAAAGAGAGATTGCGCTCGTTAGAGCATCAATAGCAAAGCTTGAGTTAATTGAGCTTGCAAGGATTCCAAGATGGAGAAAAGAAGAGTTACAACAAGCAATTGAAGACTTCGAGTTGTTGAAAATCTATGTTGAAACTCACTTGAGCAGGGCAAGAAAGGGCCACCTGCTTGAGAAGATTACACAGATCAGCAAAGTCATCAGCTATCAGACAAATATGCCAACTATGCCGAGGAGAAGAAGGCTCTTCCCATTCTTCGGAGGTGAATACTGATGGGAGTTCCCATCATCATGAATTCCACAACAGTTATGGCATGGATTTTCTTGACAACAGTATTAGCGTTCTTCGCAATGCTTGGCTTAGGACTTGGTGGGACTGTTGTTAAAGGCCGTCTTCCTGGAGATGGATCATGGTACATTCTCTATGGAGCAATAACAAAATTTGGGTATACAAAAGACATCATTGGAAACATTCTGAGGATTAAAGTTGGAAAATCAAAGCTGAGTTTCATTGTTAATCCTGCTCATAAGACATACTTATGGGGTAAGCCCCTCTACATATTGAACATTGAATACGGTACAAGCATCCACCCGAGCATGTGGGCGATTCTTACAGCGCTCAAAGAGCTTGGAAAAGATGACTTGATCAAGAAATACCTTGACCTCAATTATGATTACAATGTACTGCTTAATGCTCTTCCACGCATACAAGACGAGAAACAGAGAGCTGAGGCAGAGCAGACACTTCGGGCTCTTGAGCAAGAAATCAAGAAGACTGAGCAGGAGATGAGGGCTTTTGTTGATGAAAATGCTCAAGTCATTGAAGTCAAGCAAAATATGAGTCTCGAAGAGCTCAAGAGTGACAAGAAAGTTCTCGTTGTCAGACAACTTGATCCTGCCCTTATAGCAGAGTATGGCAATGGTGTTGATGCTCCAAAGCAGTCAGCGAACATGGATCTTTATGCATTAAATATGAGTTCAATCTTCAAGAGCGATGTCGTGAAGTATGCTTTTGCTGTAATGCTTGTTCTAATAGGAATTGGAGTTCTCTACATGCTCCTACACGGACAACAGCAACCCAACGTGAACATCCAGATTAGTCCAGAGCTGTTGAAGAATCTTGCTAACCAGACAGTCCAGACAGCCAAAAACGCCACACAGGTGGTGAAGATATGAAGCTCGATGTATTCCTTGAGTATGAAGCTCAAGCCCTAAAGAAGAACATGGCAAGGCCTCACGAGGCCTTCCGCCTCTACATGACTTTTTCTCTTTTAGACTTAAACAACTTGCTCGCTCAGTTCAGGAGTAAATTTCTGAATGGTAATTTTGATGTGAGACTCTTTCACGACCTTTACACTGCAACAGATGAAGCTTTCACGCTCATCGAGCCTAAAATCAGTCCAGATGAGTTAAATACGAAAGAGAAAAAGGCGTTTGAAATCTTTAGAAAGCTAAAATCACTCGAGCTTAAACCAGATCAACTTCCCTTGGATGTGAAAGCGAACATCCTCATCACTGTAGCTGAGGCTCTTGTGAAGTTTGCAGTCAAGCATGGACTTCTCGACATAATGCAGCTTGAAATCCCGCAGACTTTAACCGCCGAGGAGGAGGTGAGCGATGAACAAGTTCTTTGAGATGATTGGCAAGGCTTACAAAGAAGCAATAAAACATGACGAAGACTTGGTTATCCTGATTGATGGGCGAGAGAGGACTGGAAAGTCAGCCCTTGCGAGGCAGATTGCTTATTACTTGAGAGATAACTATGGAGCAAGATTTGAGCTCGAAAAGAACGTTTACTTCACGGTCGCTGATGTTGCAATGATGTTTAAGAGGCTGAAAAGCCAGAAACAGACGCCAGCCGGAACTATCCACATCATTGACGAGGCTCAGAACGTTATTCATCACAGAAGAGCAATGAGTAGCTTTAACATCTATTTCGATGAAGCAATAAAGAGCATCGGAGCATTGAGGCAAGTATTCATCTTTTGCACTCCAGCGTTTTGGGAGCTTGACGTTCTCCACCGCAGGACTGATGTTTTGATCCATGTTTACCGCAGAGGTTATGCAGGAGCATGGGTTCCTCCTCGCTTATGGCAACTCTTCTCAGCGACAATGAGCCTGAAAAGAAAATCCAAGATCGTGAGCTTCAATCAAATCATTCAACACACAGGCATTGTTCCAACAATGAACTTCAAGTTCACGGCTCCAAACGATGAGGCCGAGTACAATAAGCTGAAGAATAGGCACGTTAGAGAGTTTGCAGCTCAGATTGGTGATAAAATCATCGAGAAGCTTGGAATCAAGCTCGCATTTGATGAGCTGACTGAGAGAATTGAAGAGTTTGA
>CAZTOS010000108.1:0-4161 GCA_964615185.1 uncultured Thermococci archaeon | reverse complement strand
CAAGCATTTAAACCTCCCCTTGCTTTCCTGCTCAAAAGCCAAATTTCCAAACACTGTATCCGCCCTAAAGGACGAGGCTTGAAAAAGAAAAAAGTCAATTCGGGAGTAAATATGCATTCTCCCCTCTTTGATTTCCCTCTTTCGTTTGCAAAGCTGTATGAGACACGGATTAGATTGTCCTCAATTATAATCCGCATTCTCGCTCCGAGTATAATTCCATCTATCTTATCCACAAAAGTTTGTTTGACACCTTTGTTGTGAATCCATATCAGAAAACCATCGGAAGTTGTGAGGTAAACTCCCTTGTTTGTAAGCTTCACGTCAAGAATGTCGCTTGGAAATTCATGGCAGAACTTCCTCTCAACTTTTCCGCTTTCAAAGTCAAGCCATATCAAGCAAGACTTGACATTCTTCTCTGTATCTCCATGCTTGATGAGAATTAATGTCCCGTTGATATAGAATTTTGGTAATGTAAAGCTTGGAAACTCCTTCTTCCATTTGACACTCATGTTTTCCAGAAGCATGTATCTACTGACTCCCTACGCATCGCTGGGATAATATGTGTAAAGCACAATTCTATTGTCCTTGCACAGATATTCGCCATTTATGCCCTTCATGATGATGCTTTTGACAAGTGTGCCGTTTGCAAAGATTTTAAAGCTCACGTTGTTAAGGCCGTTTTCCCAGAACAAGCCCTTTGCTTCAATGGTGTATTGACAGTACCTTGGAAGAGGAGCTTTTACAATTGTAAGATTCGCCACACTCCTTCTTTCTTCTAATGTATTGGTTGAAAGAGCAGAGAATAAAAGGAGCGCTAAAAGCAAAAGAAGCAGAGCAAATTCACTTCTCAGCTCCACGCTTCTTCCCCCACTTCAGCTTTGCCGTAAGCACCTTTTCCGTTGAGAAGAACTTTGCAGTTATGTAGAGCATTGCCCCGCTGATGAATAGAAGATAGGCTATTCCAGCGTAAACTATTCCATACTGCTTCAAAAGAACTGCTCTTGAAGCTATCACTGGGTGGCTGAATGGAATTGCATAGAGGAAGTATTTAACGGCTAGAGGGAGGGTTGAGACGTCTTTGAACATCAGAATCCAGATTGGGAAGAGGAGAGGCATCATAATCATGCTGACCATCGTGCTTGCGCTTCTTACGTCCTCTGCAAACACTGAGATGAGCATTGCCAAGCTTAAGGCGAAGACTATGCTCAGGAACAGTGAAATCCCGAAGAGCAGAGCTCCTTTGGGCGTCATCTCAAGTCCAAGGTCTTTCAGGGTAATCCCGATTTGAGTCATGTTTTCAGGAGAAAATGAGCTTATGTAATATTTCAGACCAATCATGTAAGCAATTGATGCAACAAGGGCTATTATTGCTGTTCCCACCATTTTACCGGTTATTATTGTTACCCTTCTAACTGGAAGTGTCAAAAGGGTTTCAAGGGTCTTGTTCTCTTTTTCAGCTGCCATTGTTGTTGCGGCCATCTGTGAGACGTAGCTTATCATTATGAAGAGCACCAGTGGAATGGAGAATGCTTGAGAGTAGATTATCCCAGAGACAACCGAGGGAGGGACATTTACAATCCTTCCTTGAATCACGGAGTAGCTTTTTGCATCTATTGGGTGCAACACAGCCTCGGGATTACCTTTCACTGTCTCGCTTATCTTCAGCTTTGCTAACTCTTCATTAAGGACTTGTAGAACAACATTAATTCTGCCTTCGCTCACGCTTTCTTTGATTCCAGCACTTATCCCTTTAAATACAGCATAAACTTCAACATACGTCTTTTCGTTTGCTTCAATGTTTTTGGAGAAATCCTTTGGAATTATCACGACGACATTATATCCTTCTGCCTGAGCCTTCTGAATTGCTTCTTGCACTGTTTGGGCATCAATGAGCGTTACGGTAACGTTTGGAGCTGCCTTTAGAGCGCTGATCAGCACATTGCCGTATTTCCCTTCATCAAAGTTGACGAGGATGACTTTGGTCTCTTCTTTTGCTTCGCTCATTCCAAAACTTATCATTTTTCCCAAAGCTGGGAAGAGGATGAGCGGTACGATTATCATTCCGACTATAATTTGTTTGTTTCTCATTAAATCCCTGACTTCTTTCATGACTATCACAAAGAAGTCACTCATAATTTCACCCCCACAGCCTTCATGAAGACTTCCTCAAGGTTCTCGGCGTTGTACTTCTCTTTCAGCTCTTTGGGAGTGCCAACCTCAACGATGATGCCTTTGTTTATCAGAGCAACTCTGTCACACAGGAATTCAACCTCAAGCATGTTGTGGCTGGAGACTAAGAACGTAACTCCCTCTTCTCTTGCAAACCTTTTGATTGTCTGCCTAATTGTGTAAGCGTTTATTATATCAAGACCGCTTGCAGGCTCGTCAAGAATAGCGAGCTTTGGCATGACCATTAAAGCCCTCGCAAGCAGAAGTTTTCTTGTCATGCCTTTTGAATAAGTTGCGACTTTGTCGTGGATTCTCTCCCCAAGTCCGGCAATCTCAACACCAAGTTTTAGCATTTCTTCAACGCTTTTTCCAGTCTTTGCATAAAGTTTTGCCATGAACTGCAGATATTCATATCCAGTGAGATTTTTGTACGCCCCAGCCTCCTCTGGGAGATAACTGATGAGCTTTCTAACCTCATCAGCCTCACTCACAACATCATACCCATAAACCTCAGCTCTTCCTCCGGTTGGCATTAAAAGGGTAGCCAAGATCTTGAGGGTTGTTGACTTTCCAGCACCGTTAGGTCCAATCAAGCCAAAAATCTCTCCTTCCTTAACCTCAAAGCTTATTCCCCTTAAAGCTTTAACTTTTCCATAGTCTTTTTCAAGGTTTTCAACTTTTATCGCTGTCATGTGCAACCCTCCGATCGTATTCGAGAAGTATAACTCCAAAGGTCGCAAACAGTATTCCAACGATGATCATGGGCTTAAACTTACCATAAGCGCCAGAAAATGCAAAAAGAAGTCCAATAAACATTGACCACCAAGCCCTTTCTCTGTATTTGCTCCTAAACATCTCAATCACCTTCATAGATGAAGATATCCTCAATCTTAACTCCAAAGAACCTTGCAATTTTGAAGGCTAACCTTAATGAGGGATCATACTTACCCTTTTCAATCGCTATTATCGTCTGCCTTGTAACCCCTAATATTTTTGCCAGCTCTTCCTGAGTTAAGCCTCTTGTCTCTCTAAGCTCCCTTAGCTTGTTTTTCACCTTACATCACCTTTGAGTGTGTAGTAAGCTCTAACACCAAAGTGGATCCAGAGTGCAACGATTGTGATCCTCATGGCGGTTGTTACAAACTGTTTAAATTCCTGAGTTCCATAGAGCTTTGCTGAAGTCCAAGCGAACCAGAGTAGAGCAAGGACAAGGTAAATGTAAAAGGTTGTTGCTGCAATTTTGAGCTCTTTTTCGCTTTCTTTAATTCCAGCAAGTTTCATTCCAACATGAATTGTCAGGATTGCAAACCCAGCTGAGATTAATGCTCCATATGCATTAGCCGATTTTATGAAGTGTATCGAAAGCATGGCAAAGAGAAACATGATGGCAATTGCCATGAGCCATATTTTTCTGTTCATCGCTGAGCCCTCCCATTCACCTTACATCACCCTGCTATAATATGTCCTGAACGCTATATGGAGGAGCATTACAGCTGCAAGCAGAGCTTCAGCTAAAATGAAGGCGCTCTTAAGCTCTGGATTTCTCTGCTGGGCTACCGAGAGATAAATCACAACAAAAGCAAGGGTTATCATGAACACTTGAAGGGTTCTTCTTGCTGAAATTTCTTCAATTCTCAGAGTCCTTTCGTCTTCGAGGACATATCCTTTCCTTCTCAGGGAGCTGTAGTAGATGTGAAGGAGCAAAGCACCGACTATTAAAACCGCAAAGGCTATACCCAAATTCCCCTCACTAACAGCCCACCCCATGATGTAACCCATTGTTAAGATTACAATCACAGCTGGGATTAGGGCTTTCTTCTTTTCTTCATCACCTGATTTTTTTGAGAGATACAGCCAAATGGACGTGAAGCTAACTACGATCAGTGCCCAGATGAGGAAATTAACTACCAGTTCATTCATTCACATCACCGATGTAAAGTTTACTTTACGTAAAGTTTACTTTACGTCGTTTATAAATTTTGTGGTTGTGCC
>CAZTOS010000107.1:0-4291 GCA_964615185.1 uncultured Thermococci archaeon | reverse complement strand
ATAAATTCATTTCACAACTTGCAGTAATTTTCAATGTACAAAAATGTCAGAAGAGACTTCCAACGCCCAAACAAACCTTTAGTTCCAAAAATCTGGTCTCAAATGTTCTTAAATTCAAAATAGTCATCTTCCCACGAGGAGAGCATACCAAAAAAGCTCTCAAAAACCTCAAATCCAACCAGGCACATTCAAAACGTTGCAATCTTAACAAAATTTGCAACATAACGTAATTTTCTAACAAAAGATTACTAAAGACTTCCAAAGAACTCACAAGCCATCATTCTAAAATTAACGATTTTTTACAGCTGAAAATTGCAGAAAGGGCAAAACAAACAAGAATCGAAAAACATTCGACAAAATTAAGAAAGAAAGCTCAGAAGAATGGGTTCCTAAACTTCTTCCCGGGATAGAATGCAATGCCCTCAAGCTCTTCCTCAATTCTGATGAGCTGGTTGTACTTTGCGTTTCTGTCGCTCCTTGCTGGAGCACCTGTCTTAATCTGCCCAGCATTTATTGCTACCGCTAAGTCTGCAATTGTTGCGTCCTCGGTTTCTCCAGAGCGGTGTGAAACAACAACTCCGTAACCAGCCCTGAAAGCTAAGTAAGCTGCATCGATTGCTTCACTTAAGGTTCCAATCTGGTTTACTTTTAAGAGCAGAGCATTTGCTGCACCCATTTCAATTCCTTTCCTTAATCTCTTCACGTTTGTAACAAAGAGGTCGTCACCAACGATCTGTATCTTCTTTCCAAGTTCTTTTGTTACCAGTGCAAAGCCCTCAAAGTCTTCCTCGTGCATTGGATCCTCAATTGAGACTATTGGATAAGTGCTAACTAATTCTTTGTAAAGGTCAATGAGCTCCTCCCTTGTGTATTCTTTGCCTCCAACGGTGTATCTGTCCTTTTCAGCGTTGTAGAACTCGCTTGATGCAGCATCTAATGCAAATGCGATTTCATCTCCAACTTTGTATCCGGTCTCTTCAATTGCCTTGACGAGAGCTTCCAGTGGCTCTGTAACCTCTTTCATTGGCGGTGCAAATCCACCTTCGTCACCAACGTTAACTGCTAACTTTCCGTATTTCTCCATGAGAATCTTTTTGAGTGTGTGATACGTTTCACTGACCATCTGAATTGCCTCTCTAAAGCTCTTAGCACCAACAGGCATGATCATGAACTCTTGGAAGTCAAGGTCATTTCCGGCATGAACTCCACCATTGATGACATTGCTCATTGGAACTGGCAACACATAAGCGTTAGTTCCACCGATGTATTGGTAAAGCGGCAAGCCTAAGGTGTTTGCTGCTGCCTTAGCAACAGCCAATGAGACTCCCAAAATAGCGTTTGCTCCAAGGTTTGACTTATTCTCAGTTCCATCAAGCTCAATCATGAGCATGTCAATATCTCTCTGTAATGTCACATCCATTCCAATGAGTTCTGGAGCAATAATCTTGTTGATGTTCTCGACAGCCCTTCTAACTCCTTTTCCGTGGAATCTCTTTCCACCATCTCTAAGCTCCAAAGCCTCATGCGTTCCTGTTGATGCTCCGCTTGGCACAGCAGCCCTTCCCATGGCAACTGGGGTGTAGACATCCACCTCTACTGTTGGGTTTCCTCTTGAGTCCAGGATTTCCCTTGCTACAATTGCAGTAATTTCAAATGGGTTTTCCATCTTAATCACCTCGAGTGATATTAACTTTTAAAGCTTAAAACTTTTGCACTTCAAATTGGTTTGAAGTTATGGGCAAAGATAAATACTTTGAGAACATTAACTGAAATTGGTGAGGATTGTGAGAATGTACATTGCAGTTTTAATTTTACTTTTAATGATACTTCCTTTCGCTTGGGCATGTTTTAGTCCAACCGATAACTTGGCTGTTGAAGTTTACTTCAACAAGCTTGGAGTTGAATACAACCTCGAGCCACTCAAAAATGCTGAGAATGTCTTAATTGAAGGCGAAAGGATAATTTACCGTTCTCATTACGATGAAAGAGTTGCTGTTATGCTATGGGAAGACAAAGGACTCCACTTGAGAATTGAAATCCTCGTAAAAAACTGGAGCTCAACTGTCCTCTCTGCAAAGTTTACAACGCCAATAATACTCCCAGAAAACAGCATCGAGAAAGCTAAGGAGCTTGGATGGGAAGTTGAAGGAAAATATGCTTTTAGGAAAGAGAACATTCTGGTCCAAATAACACCTCAAAAGGGAAGAGAGTGTTCAAAAGATTCTGACTGTGTTACAGGAGGTTGCTCTGGGGAGATATGCACAACTAAAGAAAATGCGACAAAAGTAGTTTCAATTTGTGTTTATAAGGACTGGTATGAGTGTTTGAAGCTTACAACCTGTGGCTGTGTGAATGGTGTGTGCACTTGGAAGCCGAATGATGCTTTTGAACAATGCCTTAAGGAGCATGGAATTGATCCGAGTAAGGTTATAAAGATGCCACAAGCGAATGTTTACATTGCAATTTACGGGCAGAAAGAGCTAAGTGAGGAAAAAAGAGCTGAGATAAAAGAGCTGTTTTCAGTTTTGGGGATGAGCTGCGTTTTGGAGAACGTAAAGTTTGAGGAGAGAGTTACCAGCATGCCGGAGGGGATTGTTAATCCATATACCTTCAACTTTAAAGAGGCACTGAGAGTTGAAATTGAATGGCTCAGAGAGAATGGAATTTTAAATATAAGCGATGAAGACATTGAAGAAATTGTAAAAGTTGCAAAGAGGGGTTATGCTGGCTACAACTCTCATATAGGGTGGTATGAGACTAAAGATGGGAAGCATGCATGGATTCCCTATTATGAAAGCAAAGACGCTAAGCTTGTGAAATGCATTAGAGAGCCAATGACATACAGATTGCCAAAAGGTGCAATTGAGCTTGAAAAACCTCAACAAACTGAGACAACTCAAACCCCATCAACTTCAGAAATACCCACTCACAATATAATTTGTGGGCCTGGTTTTGTGATATTAGGTGCCTTACTACCTTTGTTACTCAAGAGGATGCTTTAATATATTTTTATTTTCACTTCAAATCATTTTGAAGCTTTAATAACTCTTAAATGTGATCATGAGTAATATTTTTGGTGAGAGCTATGCATAAAAGAAATATTGGGATAGTTCTTTTGGTTGTGGTGATAATCGTCGCTGGGTTCGTTGTCTCAAAGGTTTTTCAGAGCGGGGCTTCTTTTAGAGTTGGAAGTAAACCGTCGATTTATGAAGAAAAAGGTTGGGATATTGAAGCTAAAAGAGTTACATATACACAAACGATGGCATATGCCCCGACTTATACAAAGCCAACTGTCACCCAAACCTCAAGGGGAATTACAAATAATGAGAAGTCCAAAGAAGTAATCCAAAGACTGAAGAAGGACTATTATGTTGTTATCCAAGATGAGAATCCAGAAAAGGTTGCTAATGAAATAAAAGCTGGGGTTTATTCATTGGGAGGATACGTGATTTCTGAGAACCTCAACAAGAATGAAGGAAGAACCGTTTATTACATTGAGTTTAGGATTCCAAATACGGCAGAAAACGAGAATAAGGTCGGAATGATTTTGAAAAAATACAATGTTAAAAGCCTCCGCTTAGAGACTCAAGATGTAACAAGCAAATATAACCAGATTCTTGCTGAGATTGAAAGTCTTGAGGCTGAGAAAAAGAAACTCCTTGAATTCTACAACCTTTCAAAGGACATTGATGATTTGATGAGAATTGAGTCTAGAATCAGTAGCATAAACTCCCGTTTGAATTATCTCTACCTCCAGAAAGACTACTATGAAAAGGTCACAGACTACATAACATACCATGTTACAATAGAGAGTAAAGAAAAACCTGTATTTGAGATTGATTTAGGCTTCAGAAAAACAGTATACCAGGCAGTGGCAATTCTGTTAATGATAATTAGAGGCATAATCGCTCTGCTCATAATACTCTCCCCATTTGCAGTGCTTTATTTGGTTGGGAGGAAAATTTACAAGCACATAGAAAAGTCTAAAGAAAGTAATCCTCAAGAGTAGTTCTTTGAATTTTTATTCATCGAGAAACTTCTTGATTTTTGGTCTTCTTTCTAATTTTTGTGATAGCAAGTCTCGTTCCGAGATGATCTTAGAATAGAGATGTTTAACTTTCAGTCTAAAACCTTCAATTTTTAATTAAAAACTGTTCATATTTGAAGGAAAAGCTCTAAATATACGCAAGGGAATACTTAATCTGGTGATGGTTGTGGGGATTAATATTGCTGAATATATTGATCACACCAATTTGAAACCTTATGCTACAAAGGAGGATATAATCAAGTT
>CAZTOS010000106.1:0-4316 GCA_964615185.1 uncultured Thermococci archaeon | reverse complement strand
TGCCAAATTTAGGTCGTGCATAACAGCAACAACAATCTTTTCTCTTTTGAGCTCTTCTAATAAATCCATTATGAGCAGTGCGTGATTGATATCCAAATGGGATGTGGGTTCATCCAAAAGGATTACATCACTTCCTTGTGCCAATGCCCTTGCAATGAGAACGAGTTGGTATTCGCCTCCACTTAGATTTGTCACAAACTCTTTTCTTCTTTTCCACATTCCAATTCTCTTTAGGGCTTCTTTTATGTTGCCTCTTGTTGCATATGCCCCCATTTCCACAAATTCTTCAATCGTAAATGCAAATTCAGGAACAGAACTTTGGGGAACATAGGTTATAAATTTCGCTCGTTCTTTGGGCTTTAGTTCAAGCAGATTGATGTTATTCAGCCTTACATATCCTTCTGGTCTAAGAATTCCCACCATACATTTGAGCAGAGTTGATTTGCCTGCACCGTTGGGTCCGATAATGGCAAGGAGAGAGTTCTCTTGGGCAGAAAATTCCACATTATGGAGAATTCTCCGTGAGCCGTATGAAAATGAAACGCTAACCTCAAGCATAGAGCTCACCTCTCTTGCGCTTCATGAGGAGGTATATGAAGAAAGGTGCTCCAAACAGAGCTGTTATTATTCCGACTGGAATTTCAGCAGGTTTCAGTATTATCCTCGCCAACAGATCAGCAAATACCATTAACGAACCCCCGAAGAGAGCTGCTGCTGGCAAAAGCTTCTTGTGATTTGGTCCAAACACCAAACGCATGGCATGAGGGCTTATAAGTCCAACAAATCCGATTATCCCGCTTGTTGCGACAGCAAATGCTGTAAGCAGAGAGATAATAAATATCATTGCCTTTCTATAGAAATTCAGATCAAGACCCATTGCTATGCTTTCCTCACCGAAGAGAAGAAGGTTGAGTTCTCTCCACTTGACCATTAAGAATAGGAACCCAATCGTGGATGACACAAGAACAAGCTTAACGTCATTCCACGTTGCCCCATTAAAAGTCCCCATAAGCCAGAAAACCGCTATGTGAATTCTTTCTCTCCCAACGTAAAGGAGATATGATGTTAAAGCATGAGCAAAAAATCCAAAGGCTATTCCAGCCAATAAAAGGGTGTCTACTGGGATATGTCCATCGACTTTTGAGATATTATATACAATAGCAACTGAAATCAAAGCTCCTATAAGGGCAAAAAACTCCATGTGTGTTGGAAGATACAAGGCTGCCAAAGCAGCACCTACAGCTGCCCCTCCGCTTATACCGATTATATAGGGATCGGCTAATGGATTCTTAAATAGTGCTTGTGAAGCTGTTCCAGCGGAGGCAAGACTGAGCCCCACAAGATATGCAAGTAATACCCGAGGCAATCTTATCTGAAGAATTATTGTTTCACTTGTGCCCAGTTTCTCAGGAGCATGCAGTACCAATTTCAAGTTTTTAAGAGTGAATGTACCTAAAACTTTAGAGAAAGGTAAGCTAACTGACCCCAAAGTTATTCCGATGAAGATAAGTGCAACTGAGGAGAATATTAAGGCTATGAATTTTTTCATACTTCCACCTGGATTATTTGTCCATCTTCGTTCTTAAAAACCTAACCCAAACATTACATTATGACTGATTTTCAAGTGTAAAGCCACTTCTAAAACAGCATGTAAAAGAGTTCTGGTGCCCCGGCCGGGATTTGAACCCGGGGCGCGGGCTCGAAAGGCCCGCATGTTTGACCGGGCTACACCACCGGGGCGTCCAATATCTTAACCCTTAAGTCCATTTAAAAAGTTTTCGTTCACAATTCTTTTAAATTTGCACTTCCCTTTGGATTTGATGAAAAATGCTTGGAGTTAAGGTTCGCAAACATGAAGGCGAAAAAGTCAGGAGAAAGCTTATTGAACTTGGTGTTCTGGATAAAAACCACAAAGTTAAGCGAGAAGGAGAGTTTCTAATTTTTCCTGTAAAAGAGAGAGTTAAAGGATTTGAAATTGTTGAGACAGAATTTGAAGTAGTTGAAAAGAGACCCCACAGCTATCGGGAAGTTGTTGATGTTCCTGACCATCTAAAACCTCTCCTTCCCTCTTCCTTCGATATAATCGGTGATATAGCGGTAATTGAACTCCCAGAGGAGCTTATGCAGTATGGAAAGCAAATCGGAGAGGCAATTTTAAAAGTTCACAAGCATATAAAAGCTGTTTTTGCAAAAGGAAGCGCGGTTTCTGGGGAGTTTAGGGTTAGAGAACTTATTCATTTAGCGGGAGAGAAGAGAACAGAAACCCTGCATAAAGAAAATGGAATAAAGCTTAAGCTGGATGTTGCAAAAGTTTATTTCTCTCCTCGCTTAGCTACAGAAAGAATGAGAGTCTTTAAAAAAGTTGAAGAGGGAGAAATAGTCTTTGATATGTTTGCCGGCGTTGGCCCTTATTCAATTTTGCTTGCAAAAAAAGTTAGGCTCGTTTTTGCATGTGACATCAATCCCTGGGCGGTAAAATATTTAGAAGAGAACAAGCGACTGAATAAAACGCCCAATGTGATTCCAATCTTGGGAGATGTCAGAAAAGTTGCTGGTCGGATTAAAGCTGATAGAGTCATTATGAACTTACCAAAGTTCGCACATGAATTTTTAAGAGATGCCATGCTGAGTATAAAGAGTGGCGGAATAATTCATTATTATGGATTTTCCCATGAAGATAACTTGTTCGGAGAACACGAGGAGAAAATCAAAACTGTTGCGAGAGAGCTTGGAAAGAGGGTTGAATTCTTGGAGAGAAGGAAAGTAAGACCTTATGCTCCCTACCAATATAATATCGCCATTGATTTTAGGGTGTTCTAATCTGACCCCCTTCCTTTTGTGAGGGTTCCAACGACCCGCCATTGGCGGGAAGGTTTGCGAGTACATCACCTCGCCCAGAGACCACTCCAAGAGTTTCAACCACTCAAGAGCGGTTTTTGAAAGAACGCTTAACAGCGCCAACCTTCCAACGCTGGAGGTAATGTGAAATCCCTTCGAGGAGTATCTGAGGGTGGCCTCTTCGAGAATTACGTTGCCTCTCCGCATCCCCGTTCTGAGGCTTTCACGAGATAAAAACGTCAAATTGCTGAAGAAGCTTCTTTAATTTTCTCAATCCTTGATTCTATAAAGTTTATTAAGAATGTCTCATCAAACTTAAGCTTTCTCCCGTCCAGGTAAGCCTTATATATCTCGAGAGCTTTTTCATCCTGAATTTTCTCAAGAGCATTTATAATATCGCACTTTCTGAGGCTTTTTGCTCCATTAATTAGGGCTAAAAGTCTTGCAGTTTCTCCGGCTAGTATATGCATCAGCTTTGGATTTCCCTTAGATCTTTTGATCAACTTTAAAATTCGCTCTATTCTCCAGCCCAAAAGATCTTCAAATTTATATTTTGGCAGAATATTAGATATGTCTTTTCCATAAACGACAATATGGTTTTCAAGAAAATCCTTCTGATAGATTGTCAAAAACTTGAAAGGAACACCTTTTCTCAATGGATCGCTTAGATTCTCCAAATATTCCCATGCTAAGTCAACTTCAACAGCGTTGATTTCCTTGGTACAATCCTCCAAGACCTGCCTAAGCTTTGGAATAACTGACTCATCTTTTATTATCACAGCAAAAAAGTCCAAATCGCTTACATTTTCGATGAAATCCCCTCTTACAAATGAACCATAGAGGATTAGGGAATAAAGCCTATTATCCTGGATAATCTGCTTTTTAATGCACTCTAAAAACTTCATAACTATCACGGCTCTTTAAGCTTTGGCTTCGGCTCGGCCAGGCCTATCGTCCCGTTAATTTTCTTAAATGAAACTCCATTAATAACGTTGCTTGGTGAGGGTACAGCTTTTTCCTTTTCATCCTCCACTATCCAGCTTAGTTTATCCCCTATCTCCACATCAAGAGCTTTGATAATTCCAAGAGGCCCTTCAATGATGTATTTTGTAGCTTCTTTGGGCA
Organism: uncultured Thermococci archaeon; assembly: GCA_964615185.1. Lineage (GTDB taxonomy): Archaea > Methanobacteriota_B > Thermococci > Thermococcales > Thermococcaceae > Thermococcus_B. The sequence continues at coordinate 353 of CAZTOS010000106.1, read as the reverse complement.
TATAAACACGCCATGGTTTAGCTTTTTTGAAATCTACAACCTCTCTCGCTGAGTTTAGAAATATTACATCAATGCTTTGAAGCATGAAGAACATATGTACTGAAGCGTTTGTCCTTGTTTCGGTGGGCAAAATAAACACGAGGACATAATTGACATTGGGAGTAAGCATTAATCCCTTAAATCTCTTGAAAAAGGTATCTGCCACCTTAACCCGTCCATGCCAAACTTTGTTCTTAGTTTCGTTGATTAGCATGTTCATAATTATAAAGTCATGGTTGATAAAGTTTCCGTGAGAATAAAATTAAAGACAAAACTTAAGAAAAACAAAAATTAAAGCTCTCCCTTCAGAGCTT
>CAZTOS010000105.1:0-4452 GCA_964615185.1 uncultured Thermococci archaeon | reverse complement strand
TTGGATTCAACATTGTTAGAAAAGAAAAGCATAAACACTGGTTCTACATTGAACTCATTAAACCTTCAACCACAAGAAAAATAGGAACAGAAATCAAGCAACCTCCAAGCTGAGCCTTCTAACAACTGGGTTTTCAGCTTCTTCTGGCTTTATTTCTTCAATTGCTTCAATCCATATTTTCGTCCTCTTTACCCTATGCTTGCTTCCAATCTCGGAGTAAACGAGCTCAACAACGTCCTCTGGCTTTACAGCTCTGTACTCCTTAGTGAACTTCTGCTTCTTCCCTCCTCTTTCAAAAATGCCCCTAACGCGATAAACCTTAACCTCCATCTTGCCTCACCCCAAAAACCCCAGTGCTTCCTCAATCTTAACAATCTCAGGACCGGTTGTGAGATGTCCAACAACAACCCCAAAGGAATTGGCTAACATGCATGAACCGACAAATGGAACACCCTGATTCGCAGTTCCAAGGTAGATGTCAACTTTGAACAAATTCCTCAGCCATTCAAGTTCTTCTTCAGTTGTCTCGGGGTGAACTAAGCCACCTTTGTTTGTAACAACGCCGACGCTTCCAACAGCATGGAATTCGGCTATAATACCGCGCTCTACTTCCACCCCTAAGATATCCTCAAGCTGCTTTGCTTCTTCTCTTGTGAACTTTGCACTCACAAGAGCCGCTTTGTCATTAGCTAAAATCAAGTTGCCTAAAGCAGTCAGCTTGCTTAAAAATGGCTCAACCCTAATGTCAAGACCATATTCTCTCAAACCAGCATTGATTCTCTCAAGTTCGGTATCCCAAATGTAATAGGGAACAACAATTGCATTTGAGTTTCCAACAGCAAAGATACCAACGATTCTGGATTTCATAATGCTCGTTTCGATAATTGGGACTTTTAGAGTTTCTCTCAAAACATTAAGCTTCTTTTCTTGAAGACCCTCTCTAACCAAGAGCACTTTATCGGTAGCGACACCAAACACACCCAAATAAGGAGAATTTTCAAAGTCAAGTCTTTCTATGTGCATTTTTCACCACTCACGAGAAATAAAAATTGAGAGGTCAGCTCTCCGTTGTCTGTTCTTCTGGTTTCTTTTCTTCCTTTACTGTCTTCTTTGCCTCTGGTGGAAGCTCAACGTAGGCAACTCTGACCCTGCCTTTTCCTTCAACCTCTTCCTCGACCACCTTAACTTTAACCCTGAGCTTGCTTGGAGGCTTCTCAATTCCTCTTTCCCAAATCTTTTCGTTGACTTCTGGAGCTATAATGACCTTTTCAGCTTTTGCATGCCTTGCAATGAACTCTCTAACGAACTTGGCAGCTCTTGGAGCCCTTTTCCACCTTGGGACAATCTTTTTGACCTTCCTTATTGGAACAGTGAAAATAACCTCATCTCCGACCTTAATTGCCATTTTTCATCACTCCTTAAGCTTTGTTCTTCTCCAGTATCTTCTCTTGGGGTGAGTTATAACTTTTCTGTTTGTCTTCACGATAACCCACACAGGAACTCTCCTATTCTGCTTAGCGGCCTTTGCCAAGCGAAGCTTCTTTGCAAGAGGCTTGTACCTTGCCATTCTTATCCCTCCTAAAGTTATCGTAATAAGTCCTAACCAAGCTTCAAGATTAAGCTTATTTAAATCTTCCCCTTAAGTTCCATATTCAGAGCTAACATTTCAGTTCCCTTTTATAAATCTTGCTTCTTCCATCCCAGAACTCTCGACTGGTAGTGCCTCTTTGGGAATATTGTCAATGGGTCTATTCCCTTAAGCCTTAAGAGATGCCTCAGCTCAACTTCATAATCGCTCTTTTCCAGCTTTTCACTTTCCCTAATTTCAACAATGAAGAGCTTTTCTGTAAGCTCCCTTATTGTTTTGTAGCCTAATCCAAGCAAAGGACGTATATACTGAACGTTAAATCTATCTTCAAGGCTCCTTGTCTTTCTTAAATCCAAAAAAGGAACTCTATCATCTCTTCTTGTGCCGTCGCTTATTCTCTCAACCTCCTCACGGCTTGCGAGCTCTTCGAGAGCTGTTTCATGGATAAACTGAATTGCATTGCTTGGATGTCCATCTCTGATGCAAATCTCGGCAGCTTTTTCTAAAATTTTCCTATCCAAAAACACAACCTCATGATTAAAGCCTAATCTATCAGCAGTTTCCTTCACATATTTCCAATTATCGAGAAGACCAAAGCTTATCGTGACTAACTTTACTTCATACCCCAATTTTTGCAGAATCCAAGCCGCTAAAGATGAATCCTTGCCCCCGCTGTAGAGGTGATAGACTTTCATTTTTATCAAAGAAAACCGGGGGAATAGAGTTATTAACTTTTTCTATGGCGCAATTATTTTGTATGCCCTAATAGTTCCATCCCTAAATTCTATGTAGACCGTTTTATCTTCAAGTTTCACGTTTTTGGGAGCTTTATCAAGCTTTTTGCATCCTACCTTAATTAGATGTCCGCTCGTAAAAACACACAGTCCATTTCTCCAATCTCCCTTTTCATTCGCAAGGAAGTAGGCAACAGCGACATATTTATCATTGGCATCAACCCAGAAGCCTGCACCTAGGGCACTGCCATCAATGCTTGCAACATGGACTTTTCTAAATTTGCCTTTTTTGACAAGATACAATTCCCCATTGGTTCTAACCCATAAAAATTTAGTTTCAACATATGTTGCTACAAAATAAGACCTGCCATCAATAATTTTGACGTTGGATATTCTGAACCCTCTTGGAATATTAGGACAGAATTTAGTGGTAAACTTTCCGGCACTCAAGTTCATCACATAGATGCAGGAATTAATGCCCTGCTCAAAACTTCCATGCTTGATGAAGAAAAGAGCGCCGTTTTTGTAGTAGCTGGGCAAAATCACGCCCACAAACTTTCTCTCCCACACTATGGTAAGGTTGTAGTTTAAAAACACCATCGAGGTATCTCCAGCAGCATCGCCCGGATAGTATGCATACAACAGAATCCCATCTGGAAGACAGAGATAAGAGCCCTTAACGCCTTTGAGCGTGTAATTGGTCAATACAGTGTCGTTTTTAAGGAGGTAGAACGTAATGTTATCCACTCCAGATATCGAGTCAAAAAACAGGGATTTGACCTTGATTGTGAAAGGACAGTGGTTTGAAAGAGACGCACCTTTAGTGAAGCTAACGCCGGTAGGCTTATTTATCTCGATAATTATACCCTTGGGAAGAAAATAAAAAGCCAAAAGTAAAAGACCAACGATAAAAATGGCTCTCCGCCTGTTCATTCGTTATCCCTCATCCAAATTTTATTATCCAATCCCACCCATCCCTGACAACTACTGCAAAATTCTGTGATTTTGACTCATCTGGAGCAAAGCATCCATTACAATGCCGATTAGCCCATTTACAAGTAAGACTACTGACATCACCGCCACTACAGCATTCTAGTACTCTTGCATAGATATAAAGCATATACTCTTGATTTCTGTATGTTACATCCGGAGGTGAAAGGAGTTTTGGATGGTAGCTTGTGACCCAGCATCCATTCTTGTTGCATTCAAACTGCCAAATTATGTTGCTTTCTTGATATGATCCTTCTTTTGGATTATATGCTATTCCATCATAAAATAGTTTAACTTGGATAGAGCCAAAGTCTTCAAACTGCGAACCTGGGTGCAACTCAATAGCTTTATCCCAATATTTTTTCACATCTGTACTTGTTGATGGGAACTCATAAGTGCAATACTCTCCCCAGTAATAGTTCATGTTTGGAGTTGGGCTTTCATAAATACCCACCCAAACTGCAACTGGAGAAAAAACCTGGTAATATACCTTTTCTGGTGGATTTGTTCCTGTTTCGTTTATATCATAAACACCTGGCAGTGTGTCTTTATACCCATAGTTTAAGTAGCATGCTATGCTTAAACATGAACTTCCTTCGTTTATTCCTCCGAAGTTGTATGCAAGCGGCTCTATTCCTATTGTTTTCATAATTGTTTGTTGTTTTCCGAGTTCTTTAAGCTTTTTGAGTGTTTGCAGTTTGTCCCTCTCCTCTAAGTAATCATAAATTCTGTCCCAGATTTCCCTCCTCTTCTGAATAAGCTTTAAAGCATCCTCAATTGTAACATTACCCTCTTTCACTGCTTTAAGAGTCTCCCTAAGCTTCATATCAGTCTCAATGTACTCATCAAAAGTCAACTCACCAGCTTGTCTATAGTAAGCAATAAACCAGTCCAAGTCAACATCCTTCCTAACAGGATGAACCTTTTCAATGTATTGTTTGACTAACTCATCCTCCTTAGGGAGCTTATAATACAGCACTTCCAATCCGTAAGGAGTCTTATGAGTATACTTCTTGATCAACTCCAAACTAAACTTCTGACGTTTATAAAACTCAAGTTCACTCTTTAAAAGTTGAACCTCATCCTCAAGCTTAACAATCTTCTCAAGGGTTTCAACACTTTTAGTCCTGTCGAGTTCAG
>CAZTOS010000104.1:0-4544 GCA_964615185.1 uncultured Thermococci archaeon | reverse complement strand
CAATTCCCTTTCCTTGGTATTCGGGATGCACTATTAAATTAACAATCTCTGCATACGGCGGAAAGGCTACGTCGAGAGTCACCTTTCCAACGACTCTATTGTCAGACAACGCTATTAGGACTTTCGAATAGTTTCTTAGGCTCTTCCAAATATTGATAAGTTTTGGGCTGAATTTCCAGCCTAATGTATTATAAAGCTCCTCAACACCTTCTGCAAATTTTTCTTCAAACTCAAGGACTTGGACTTCCATTTCTCATCACTAACTCTTAACATGGTTGGCAGTAGTACATAAGGTTTACAACCTCTATAATTCTCTTTGCCAAATAATCAATCAGCATTTGAGTTTTTGAGTCATTTACAGTTTTCCCTCCTTCCCGGTATCCTGGCACAATGACGGCACCAGCAATGATTGCTTGGGCATCTAAGATTAGTGAAGATGTTAAAGTGCAGAGTGCTTTTACACCGCCTAAGTTCGAAACAATCAGCAAGGCGACGGCCTTATTCTTTAGATAAGTTTCGAGATAACCCCGTTCTAAAAGTGCCCTCAGCTTGGAAGGAATGTCCATGTTATAAGTTGGCGTTCCGATAACTATTACATCGGCACTCTTCAGCTTTTCTAAGAGCTTCACCCTCTCATCGAGGGCATCAACTTTGCATGCATCTTCTCTTAAGCATTCAGCATTGCAGAGCTCACCGCATGCTTTTATATCGAAATCATGAAGGTTTATCCTCTCTTTTTGCCAATCTGCTGGTAGTTTCTCTAAAAGTAATGAGAGGGCTTTTGAAGTGTTCCCCTCCTTTCGGGGAGAGCAGCAGAGAGCAAGGGCTTTCATCCTCCATTCCCCCTAATCCTACCAGACCTCAATGCCAAAGTACATAGCTTCACCATGCTCCTTTACTTCCCTAAACTCAGCACTAACGACAATCCTCAAATCATAAACTCCAGGTTTTACATCCAACACATCAGTTTCCAATACATAACCTCTTCTCAATCCTTTAATTCCATAGTTCTCAAGTGAATGATATCTTTCCTGAAACGTTAAGACTCTGAGTTTTCTGTCATCTAAATAAATGTTCACATTCTCCCTGCTCAGCTTTGGGAAGAACATATCAATTTCACCTTCTTTTAAGTGCTCTCCATTAAGTGTCTTTCTTATAATCTCTGTGTACTGTGTACCTTTCTTCACAGTATGCACAACATCCATAGGTGTAAAGTCCACTAAAAGCGTTCTTTCAGGAGTTACGGCAACTGTTAATCTGTAAATCTCAATCTTATCAACCCTAATATTCAACTCAAGTTCCTTATGTAGATGCAAGTGCCAGCCATAGAACTCAAGCTTTTCCCTTCCATAGTCACAGTCACAGGCAAATATGTGATTATAGTAACCTTTAGGGGCATAAAGTTCAAAATGTCCCTTATTATCAGTGAGTGCCCCAGCAAAACCTCCAGAGGGATTCGTAACAAGATAGATAACAGCATTTTTAAGAGGTTTTCCGCTGAAGTCTGTAATCCGCCCGTGAACTCTTACTTGCTCTGGAAGCTCTAAAAGCTTCCCGTTTATTCGTACAAACTTAGCATCTTCAAATTTTTCTGGAAGTTCTATTATAGAAAATGCTCCTCCAAAGGCTCTCCTTGCTTCTGCTTTTCCACTAAAAAGGACTTTTCGTCTTTCATTAAGAAGCTCAAACTCAAAGATTCCCGATTCATCGAGCTCAAAAGCCATTACACTCCAGCCGGCATCTTTCACGCTTCCTATCAGAGTTGAGCCGTCTTTGCCTTTAATAAGGCCCCCAAACATTGCATTTTCCCATAAGTCGAACGTTCTCTTCCAGAGCGGGTTGCCCCTAAGGTCTGTCTTCATGACAAAGAAACTCCTTCTGCTACCATCTGAGGTTTCACCACCCAAAAGAATACTGTCTCCAATCGGGACTATTGAGTATACACACTCATTGCCAAGGATTCTGTATTTCCTCTCCCAGATTTTGTTTCCATTTTCGTCCACCTTTGCAAGATAGGCTTTCCAGCTCTTCCCACCCTCTGGACTGGCTATGCCTTCAACAGCGCCGCCTATGAGGTATCCATCGTTTACTTTGGCTATCGAATGCCCCTCCCAGTCATTTTTGCCGCCAAAGAGCTTGAACCACTCGAGTTTCCCTCCCTTATTCAGCTTGAGAAGCATAATCTTGTAGTTTTCATTCCTCACGCTCCCAATGATTAAAATGCCGCCTTCCATAGATACTCCAGCTACTGGAACGGTTTCTTTTCCAAAGGTGTAAGTTCTCATGATTTAACCCCCACAGTCACAACACTAAACGTTCCCAGATAGTGCATCTCCACTTCAAACCCGACTTTTCTAAGGATGAACTCCACTATCCACGGTGCCCAGACATTAATCTTCACTCTGAAGAAATAGCCCTTCTCAAGGTTAATGAAAAGCCGCTCTATTTGGCCTTTTGTCGTATCGAGGGAAACGTGGAACGAAATAAATGGATCTTCGACAAGCACCTCTCTATAGCCTTGATGGAGCAGTCTAACCCAGTCCGCATATTCGAGGAACAGGACTCCATCGGATTTAAGCACTCTAAAGGCTTCTTGGACAATTTTATCAAAGTCATAAACGCTCAAGTGAGGAAGAGGATTCCCTAAAAGTGCAACCACATCAAAGCTTCCATCTGGAAAATCGAGTTTTCTTGCGTCCATAACTCTAAACTCCGTTTTATATCCAAGCTCTTCTGCGATTTTCTTTGCTTTCTCTACAAGTTCCTCCTGAACATCAATCCCAATGACTTCAAAACCCAACTCTTCAAGTGCAAATGCTGAGATTCCCATGCCACAGCCAATATCCAAAGCCTCGCCGCCTCTTATGGGGAGAAATTTTTCAAGCAGTTCTTTCTGCTTCTCCACCCTTTTCTTCCCAACTTCAGTTCTTGGATCATACATCCAGAGCTTTTCCTTATAGGTTGGTTCAAATGTCTCTCCAAGGTTCTTGAACATGACTTCACCCGAGATTACTACATGCGAAAGTTTTAAAACTCTTTTGGATCAGTTAGAATAGGTGGGGTTGAGTGGACTTCCTCAAACTATACTACGATGAAGCCCTCAAAGTTTTTTATGAATCTGGAGGATGCGAAGAGGAGTTTTACTGGCTCATCAGTAGCATGTTAGTTAGATATCCAGCATACAAAGATGAGCTCGAAATTAGGAGAAAATTAATGGATCTGATAGTTCAAGAGGTTAAAGGGAAAATTCTTGACGCTGGCTGTGGTCTTGGAATTTTAACGTTCAGAATGGCACTTAAAGATAGAGTTGAAAGGACTGTAGGCATTGATAAGAGCCAAGAACTGGTAGATTTCTGTAATCGTTTGAGAGATAGGATTACTAAGAAAGCTGAATTTTTACATGGAGATTTCTTAGAGGCTAAGTTTGAAGAAGAATTTGACTGTGTTGTCTTTCTCTACACGCTTCACGACTATGAGCCAAAGCCGTTTCTTGAGAAAGCGCTTGAAGTATTGAGTCGGAATGGAAAGATTGTTATTGGCGATTTTGACATAAATGGGCTTAGAGAGAAAATCAGAACATTTGCACAAAAGAATGAACTGAAAATCGTTAAGGACATTACGGTTGGAAAGGCAAGGACACATGGAGATTTTTATGAAGCGTTTTTAATAACCATTGGAAGATGATTAGAATGTGGCTCGGAAAAGAGAAGGAGATAATAAAACCTTGTGACTTTGCAAGAAATGAAGAGCCCTATGAAAAATATCTAATAATCTTCACTGATATCGCCGCAAATTATGCCAAGCAACTGCTGAGTGATGTGGAACTCAAAGAAGAGTGCACTTATGTTCGCCGAGCCTTTATCGGTGAGTACAAGGGAAAGGAAATCTATGTCTTAAATCCCTACTTTGGGTCACCAGCATCGGTCTTCGCTCTGGAGATAGCAATAGCTCGAGGTGGAAAAGAGTTCTTGATGATTGGGGAGGCAGGCGCAATAAAGGAAGGGATTACAGTTGGTGATGTTATACTGCCAACTTGGGCTTTAAGGGAGGAAGGCACAAGCTATCATTACATGCCCCCCGAGTACATCCCAAAGCCCAGTAAGAGACTCTTTGATGCACTTGAAAAGGAAGTGAAACATCAAATTGGAAGGAAGAGAATCAATGTATTCAAAGGAGGCATATGGACAACAGATGCACCATTTAGGGAGACAGAGGATAAAGTCAGAGATTATTCAAGCCGAGGAATCCTTGGCGTTGAAATGGAGGCTTCCGCCTTGATGAGTGTTGCCAGCTTCAGAGGAGTTGATTTAGCTGTTGCATTAGCAGTATCGGACGAGCTTTATAAAGAGGAATGGAACCCCGGATTTGGAAGTAGAAAACTAAAAAGAGCTGAAAAACTCTTAGTTAAAGCTGCTTTGGAGACATTGATATCATTTTGAAATGTTGAGTTAGGTTTCTTCAAATTTTCGTTCATTTTCATTTTCCATCTTCGACATTGGAGCATTAAGTTTTCTGCATTTTGATCACCTGAATAAGGTTTAACA
>CAZTOS010000103.1:0-4758 GCA_964615185.1 uncultured Thermococci archaeon | reverse complement strand
TTTGGTTGAAGTTTGCGTTAGGAAATCCACTACACTTTAATTTTCCTAAAGCTTTAAAAACTCCAAGTGGAGTATTTATAAAGGGTTTTTAAGCCCACTAACTGGGGGTGTAATTATGGTTGATATGAGCAAGGTAAAGCTTAGGATAGAGAACATTGTCGCTTCTGTGGATCTCTTCACACAGCTTGATCTGGAAAAGGTAATTGAGATATGCCCAAATTCCAAATACAACCCTGAGGAATTCCCTGGCATCATCTGTCGCTTTGATGAACCCAAGGTTGCCCTCTTAGTTTTCAGCTCAGGTAAGCTCGTTGTTACCGGTGCTAAAAGTGTTGAAGACATTGAAAGAGCCGTCTCAAAGCTTGTCCAGATGCTTTCAAAGATTGGAACCAAATTCCAGAGAGCACCACAAATTGACATTCAAAACATGGTCTTCAGCGGAGACATTGGAATGGAGTTCAATTTGGATGCAGTCGCTTTAGTACTGCCAAACTGTGAGTATGAGCCAGAGCAGTTCCCTGGTGTTATCTACCGTGTTAAAGAGCCAAGGGCTGTTATTCTGCTCTTCAGCTCAGGAAAAATTGTCTGTTCAGGCGCAAAAAGCGAACATGATGCATGGGAAGCTGTTAGAAAGCTCCTTAGAGAGCTTGAGAAGTATGGCTTGATTGAAGAAGAGGAAGAATTCTGAATTTTTACAATTTTTCTTTTGTGGTGCTCATGCTTAGGATTCTCTACTCTCTCATCTTTAAGGAGCACAAACCTCTTGACTATCATCCAGAAAATCCTAAACGCTTGGATTTTGCAATTGAAGGATTAAAGGCCAAAAATCTCTGGCAAAATGTAATTGAACCGAATCCAGCAAGCATTGATGAAATTTTAGATGTTCATTCTGAGAATTATGTTGAGAGGATAAGAAAAGCTTCACAAATGGGGTTTCATTACATAGACCCAGATACTTACATATGTGAAAACACATGGGATGCCGCACTTTACGCATTTGGGGCGGCAAGAGAAGCCACCCTAATGGCTTTGGAGGAAAAAGGAATTTACTTAGCTTTAGTGAGACCGCCCGGACATCATGCTGGAAAAAGCGGTAGAGCGTTCTATGCTTCTACATTGGGCTTCTGCATCTTCAACAATGTTGCTGGAGCAGCTAAGCTCCTTGAAAGTCTTGAAGGAAATGCATTGATTATAGATTTTGACGTCCATCATGGCAACGGAACTCAGGAAATCTTTTGGAATGATGAAAATATAATTCACGTAGACCTTCACGAGAGGGACATCTATCCATGGAGTGGCTATAAATGGGAAGTTGGTGGAAAAGAGGCAGAAGGAACGAAAATAAACATCCCAATGACCTCTTATTCAAGTGATGACGATTACATCTTTGCATGGCACGAGATAGTTATACCAATCGTAAATGAAGTCAAACCAAAGGTTATCTTGATTTCAGCAGGGTTTGATGCATTTAAGGGTGATGGATTAGCAACAATTCAGCTAACAGAAGAGTTTTATAGATTTGCCGGGGCAAGTCTTTCTGATTACAGCCTCGCTGTGGTTCTTGAAGGAGGATATAGTATAGGACTTGAAAAAGGACTGCCAGCATTCATTGAGGGTTACCTCAAAGGTGAAACTGAGGAAGAGACCATAAAGCCAAGTTACGAAGCACTTAAAGCTGTTGGAAAAGTTAAAGAGATTTTGAGGGAATGGTGGGAGATTTAACTTGCTAAAGCATTTTAACTACTTCTGAGACCACTGGATCTGGAATCTCATAGCCTTTTTCGGTTTTTATAAGGTATCCGTATTTCACTAGATTCTTCAGCAAAGCGGAGAACTTTGCGTCGTTTACATGACCGCTTTTAACCTCAACGTAGTCTTTTATCTCACTCCATCTGTGGTTTCCGATGGCTATTGCTTTGAGGATAAAGCCATATCTTCTGCTGAGTGACAGCAGTGAAGACAGCTCCTCTTTTACAAGCGCATGTGCTTTTCTAAAGAGCTCATTCAGAGCATCTTTTTCGGAGAGCTTTCTAACCCCTCTCAAATAGCCGTACATGGTTAGCCAGCCGACTATACCATCAAGTCTATTAACTGCGTTTTCTATCTCATCGGAGGTTATTTTGAAATCGAGCTCTTCAAATCCCCTCCTCAGAAAGTCTTCACTCTGTTCTCTGGTAAACCTTTCCAAGATTATTTCCCTCGCATATCTGCCAAAGAGAGGTTTTTTAGGATTGTCCAGCCCAAGAAAGTCATGAAGCATTCCCACTTCGGAACCTGTAAGGACGAAGGTTAAATTCGACAAGTTGTCCACCGCATAGGCTATCAAGCCATCGTACTGAATTCCAGAGAGGCGAAGATACTGGGCTTCATCAAACGCTAAGATAACTCTTGTTCCTTCCTTTTCTGCCCAAGAATCAAGTTTTGCAAGGAGCTCTGCAAGATCGGGCTTCCTCTCGAATTCCACATGTATCCCTGATATTCTGATGCCTCTTATCGAGCTGAGAGCCTTTTCAAGCCCAAGCTGAAGTTTGTGTTTGGCAGAGAGTGATTCCAGCAAGGAATCAAGAATCCTTTTGGCGAGGGTTTCTTGTGGTATTGAGCCGTGTGTGAAGTAGAGCGAACGTACATCGAGTTTTGCGTACGGAAAGCCAGAGTCTCTCAGTGCAACATTCAAAAGGGAGCTTTTACCAAGACGCCTTATCCCTAGAAGCAGAAGCAACCTTTCACCGAGCGATAAGGCATCTCTAAATTCTCGGAGCTCTTTCTCCCTATCATATAGATCCTCTCTTCTGGTCTTTGGTTGCAGGTCAAACAGCAACTTACCCCACCGTAAGTAACTTACCCTGGGGTAAGTTATAAAGGTTTCGAAAAATTAGCTGAAATCTCTGAATCCCTCAACCAAAACAACAGAAAAAGAAAGGACGTCAAAGCCCAAGCAATTCCTTGGCAGCTTTAACACCAAGCTCGAAGGCCTTCATGTTGACATCAACCGCCTTCTTTGGAACGCTGAGCCTAATGACTTCCTTCACGTGTTCAGCACTCAATGGAAATCCTGGTGTTTGTGTGAGTGCTCCAATGAGGACAACGTTTGTCGTGATGACATTTCCAGCCTCCAAAGCCAATTTTTCAGCATCTAAGGTTATGAGCTTGCCCTTGAAGTCCTCCTCGATGATCTTCTTGATTTCCTCCATGCCTGGATATGTCGCTAAGCCCATTGAAACTTGGACTGGTGGAATCGGATTTGAGTTTGCTATAACTAACCCGCCTTCTTTGAGGTAGTTGATGTATCTCAAAGCTTCAACCGGCTCGAAAGCTAAGATAACATCAGCTTTTCCTTCTGGAACCATTGCACCATAGACATCTTCACCGAATCTAACATAAGCAATAACTGAACCGAAACGCTGGCTCATTCCGTGAACCTCACCAACCCTAACCTTATAGCCAGCATGAAGGGCAGCCCAGCCTAAGAGGTTAGCAGCTGTGAGAATTCCCTGACCACCAACACCAGTGATGACAATGTTGTACTCCTTAACCATCTCACTCACCCTCCTTCATGACCTCAAACGCTCCGAATGGACAGACCTGTGCACATCCACCACATCCCCAACATATGAGCGGATTAACTTGGGCTTTCTTCTTCTCTGCATCCCAGTAAATTGCTGGACAGCCGTAGGCGTTGATACAAATCTTACATCCTGTACACTTCTCTTCATTTACAGTGTAGATTGGCCACTTCTCGCCTTTTCTCCTCATTTGGCTGATCCTATGTAAGGCACACACCTGTCTTGAAACTATAACGCTAACTCCTTCAACTTGAAGGGCTTTCTTCATGACCTCATACGTTGCCTTTATATCATAGGGATCAACCACTGCAACGAAGTCTGCACCCATAGCTTTTGCGACCTCCTCGATCTTTATCTGTTTGCCCGGTCCGTGCGGCGTTTCTCCCGTTCCTGGGTTGGGCTGATCTCCGGTCATTGCTGTAACAAGGTTGTCCATAACCACTATAACGACATTTGAGCGGTTGTATATTGCGTTTGCCAAAGCTGGCAGTCCTGTGTGGAAGAATGTTGAATCACCAATTGTGGCAACGATAATTTTCTTCTTCTCTTTGGTCTCTTTCTCGCCAGGAACTCCATTCAATGCAACATCCAATCCGTGGGCAACGCCTATTGATGCACCCATTGCAATCGTCGTGTCAACAGTCTTAAGTGGTGGCAACAATCCGAGGGTGTAGCATCCAATATCGCTTGGGAATATTGCTCTTGAACCGGCGGCTTTTTTGATTGCATAGAAAGTGTTCCTGTGAGGACATGCTGGACATAAGCTTGGGGGTCTCGGCGGAACGATGGCTGAGACCTTCTTGTACTTCTCATCGATGCCCTCAAAATTAACTGGAGTTTCAAGTCCAAGGAACTTTGCTATTGCAGTTACAGCCCTCCTTGTTGTCATTTCATAAACTCTCGGAATGCAGTCTTTTCCATGAATTGGGATTCTTATGCCATTGTCAAATGCCCATACCTTAACCTGCTCCTCAACAACCGGCTCAAGCTCTTCAACTATGAGAACTCTTTCCAATCCATCGAAGAACTTCTCAAGCAGACGATAGGGCACAGGGAACGGCGTGCCAAGCTTTAGGATTTTTACATCATCAATGCCAAGCCATGCTAAAGCTTCTTTCACATATGAGTAAGCCAATCCTGGGGCTATGATACCCACTTTAGCGTCTTCTTTGCCTTCAATCCAGTTAAATGGACA
>CAZTOS010000102.1:0-4774 GCA_964615185.1 uncultured Thermococci archaeon | reverse complement strand
CCCTGCTACATTCCTCGCAATTAGTCCGTAGCTCTTCTCCCATCCCTCCAATCCCACAAGTTCGCTTTTCCTCTCTAACTCTTTCAAAACCCTCTTAGCCTCTCTCTTGCTCAAGTCTTTCCATTTCACTTCAACAAACAGCGCTTTTTTCTCACGCTCATTCAAAGCAACTAAATCAATCTCCTCCCCTCGATGCCACCATCTTCCAAGCTTTGTGAACCTGAAAGGCAACTCTTTCCGTTTATTCAGCTCAATTAGGAACTGCTTTGCAATTTCCTCAAAAACCCAGCCAAGGTAGTTGTTGAAGTCCTTCATCACGAGCTCAATGAGCTCTTCACCCTGTCCGGTCTCTATTAAATCTAAGTTGGGATAAACGTAGCGAAACCAAAAGGCAAAATACGGGTCAGTTACATAGTATCTCCCTTTCCTGCTCTTCCAGCTTGCCGTTACGGGAATTTCTCTTCGCACTAAGTCAAGGTCAATGAGGACACTTAGATATTTTCCTACAGTGGCTCTCTCTAAACCCGTTTCGTTTACGATTTCATTGAGCGTAGTTTTTCCCCTCGCTATCGCTTCCATTATGGCAAAGTAGTTCCTCGGCTCCTCGAGCTCTTCTCTTAGGATGAAAAGTGCATCTCCATAGAGGAACGAATCTGCTCTGAAGTAATCCCGCAGGTTTTCTTCAATGCTTTTTTCATCATCGAACTCAAGAAGATATGCCGGGGTTCCCCCCAGTATCCCGTAGGCCTTTACAAACTCCTCAAGTGAATATCGCGGAAAGAATTCCTTCGCACTGAAAAAATTTAGCGGTTTAAGCTTCATCTGTGCTGTTCTTCTACCATAAAGAGGGCTTTTATAGCCGAGAAGCTTTTCCATCATGGAAACACTGGAGCCGCAGATTACAAGGAATATTTTTCCCTGCGAGAGCTTTAAGTCCCAGTACTCTTGAAGTATTGAAGGCAAAACCTTATTTCCTTTCACAAGGTAAGGAAACTCATCGATAACGATAATAAGCCTGTCTTTGAGAGATTTTTGATAAAGATACTCAAAAAATGCGTCCCAGCTCTGTAATGAATTTTTCCTCAGGAACTCATCGTTAAAATAGTCGGCCAACTTTTCCGAGAAGCGTTTTAGATTCTCAGCTTCACTCGTTTCCCTTGCGAGGAGATAAACCCCTCCATGTTTCTTTATAAGCTCAAGTAGCAGAGCTGTTTTTCCAATCCTTCTTCTTCCATATACAACTACAAATTCCGCTCTTCTCTGTTTCAACCTCTCCTCAAGCAACCTAATCTCTGTTTCTCTGTCGATGAACATATTGTATACTCACCAGTAAATTACTTGTAAGTAAACTATTTAAGAGTTTCGAAATCTTGACTATTTCCCTCAGAACAATTGCAAAATCTCTGACAGAAAGTATTGGAAAGAGAAAAACAAAAACCTCAGCTCTTCCCAAAAATATCATTCACGGCAGTTAAGAACTCGCTCGCTTTAACGACGTCTCTCACATCTATATGCTCCTTCTTCGTGTGTGATATGTCCAAGTTGCCAGGCCCAAAGACTATGGTTTTTGTTCCGTTGTACATGAAGTTTATTGCATCTGTCCAGCTCCTCATTCCTCCAAATTCATCTAACCCAGTTAAGTCCATTGCTCTCTTAGCTATCTGCACAATCTCCTCACTCTTATCAAGCTCATAGCCATCCCATATCTCTGTGTATTCATATCTCAGCGTGTACTCCTCAAGTATTGGATCAAATAAGTCAAGAATGTCCTCAACCTCTTGCTCCGGTAACAGACGAGCTTCAAGACGACCCTTACATAGAGCTGGGATTAGGTAATATGGATTTTCACAAACAAGCTCCTGCAGTCCAACATGGGGATCAAAGTATTTACCCTTCTGATTAAACGGTTCCAAAGCCTTAAGCTCCTCCAGCATCCTATAAGTCAGCTCAATGGCATTCTCACCGCTCTCTGGACAAGCTCCGTGGGCTTCTTTTCCGTCAACCTCAAAGTAAGCCTCAATGTTTCCAGCATGGGCTATGTGAACTTCAAGGTCGGTTGGTTCTAAAACAATTGCCATCTTTGGTCTGTAACGCTCCATGAACAAAGCGGATCCTCTTCCTCCCTTCTCCTCATCACTGACAAAGACTATTCCAACGTTTAAGTCCTTGCCCTCCCTTTTTAGGCTTTCAAGCATGAGCAAAATGCTCGCCAAGCCGCCTTTTACATCGCTCGCCCCAGTTCCATAGACGATGTTGCCTCTTATGAATGGCTGAACCCTTATGTCAATTGTATCCATGTGCACCTCATAGAAGAGCTCGGCATTCGGGTTGACGATGAGGTTTATTATCTCGCCATCGCTCTCTATGTGGACATCATAACCGAGTTTGTGAAGGAATTCCATTATATGCAGTGCCAATCTATCTTCTTTTCCGGAAGGAGAGGGGATTCTCAGCAAATTAATCAAAATTTCCTTTGCTCTCTCAGCTTTCATTTAAAATCACCTAACCATTAGTGGTAGTGATCCTTTATAAAGTCTCCCTAACTTTTTAAACCTTAGAGCTAATTTTCAAATGGGGCGATGAAGAGTTTTACCCTTGCTGACCCTCGGATGAAGACGCGGTCCCCCCTGGAGCCCCTTTTTGAGGTGATGAACATGATTCCCATCGAAATTCCACCGAACACTGTAATGCTCAAAGGGCTTGGCTGGGACTCAAACATATACTTAGTTAGAGATGAAAATGAAGCACTGATAATAGACACTGGAACTGGAGTTTACTGGCACAAATACATTAACGCCTGGCTCAACGAGAACTATCTCAACGGCATTGACAAAATCACAATCTTCAACACACATGAGCATTTTGACCATGTTGGTGGGAACATGGCTTTTAGGAGATATTTCGAGGAAAAAGGTTTTGATGTCTACTTTGCAGCCCATCGCTATACTGCCGAAGCATTGGAAAGCGGAGATGACTATGTGATACTTTCATTTTACCATGGGAGGAACTACATTCCTCATGAAGTCCACCTAAAGCTGAGTAGTGGAGACATATTGAGGGTAGGAAATCTTGAGCTGATTGTAATTCATACTCCCGGACATACAAGGGGAAGTGTCTGTCTCTATGAGCCGAAGGAAAAGCTGCTCTTCACGGGAGACACGATTTTCAACAGAACAGTTGGAAGAACAGATTTTCCTACAGGAAGCTTAGAGATGCTTAAAAAATCTCTCCAAAAGCTTGAAAAGCTTGATGTTTATCTTGGACTACCAGGGCATGGAAGAGTAATTAAAAACTGGAAAGAAAACCTTGAGTATGTAAAGCACCTCCTGGAGGACTTCGAATGAGGAAAGGTTCAGTAAAAGAGGCACTGGCAAAGATAAAGTACGATCCAAGAGAAAACGAGAGCGATTACTACATAGTGATTGAGCACAGGGGAGCTTATGGAGACATCAAGAAAATCCCTGTAGAAATTATCGAACTTGGACACGGCTACTTCTTTATTGGCGAGACACAGATTCCTTATCATAGGATTTTGGCAGTTGTTAGGAAAGATGGCAAAGTTGTGTGGAGGAAGAAAGGAGTAAGCAAAGAGTTTAGATTCTGAAGTTTTCTATGCCTTTTCATCAAGTTAAGTTTTTAATCAATCGAATCTCTCCCCATCTGGTGATGGTATGATAGACGCTCACGCTCATTTCGAGTTTTATAAGCGAGATGCACCAAAAATTATAGATGAGTGCAGGAAAGAGCTAAAGGCTGTCGTTGACTCAATAACAGAGTACAGAAAAGCTCACGTATGGAAAAGCTGGGAGATGCTGAAGCCTTACTTCGGCTTTATTTTTCCAACGCTTGGTTATCATCCAAATGAAGCAAGGAGGGGAAATTGGGAAAAGGTTAAGAGAGTTGAGGAGTTCATATGGGAGCATAAAGATGAAATCGTTGCAGTCGGTGAAATCGGCTTGGATTATCACTATGCGGAAAATGAGAAGCAAAAAGAAAATCAGATGCAAATTTTCAAGCACTTCCTTGAATTAGCCCTTGAACTCAAAAAGCCAGTCGTTATCCATGCCAGGGAATCTGAAAAAGAAGCATATGAAATTGTTCAGCGCTATGATGTAAACGCCTACTTCCATTCTTTCGCTGGAAGTAAAGAGCTGACGAAGGAGATTGCAGAAAACGGACATTACATCGGGATAAACACCGGTATTGTCTTCATCCCAGAAGTTAAAGCTGCGGCAGAAGTTCTCGACGTTGAGGCAGTTCTCGTGGAGACGGATTCTCCTTATATGAGCCCATTTAAAGGGCAGAGAAATAAACCTTGCTACGTAAAGGTAGCAATTGAGGAGATAGCAAAACTTAAAGAGCTAAGCTTTGAAGAAGTAGAGAGGATAACTGAGGAGAACGCTATTAAATTTTTCAATCTAAAGCTGAGGTGAGAAGATGGAGGCCTTAGAAGAGCTCAAAACCCTTTGCAGAGAGCTTGGAGAGGAAAGTCTAATTCCAAGAATTGAGTCATTCATAACCCTAAACAAAGAGTTCGAATCCAAAAAGGGCAAAGACTTTGTTGAAGTCTCCATACTCGGCTTTGCCGAGGGAATTTTGACAACACTTAAACTCAAGTATCCTGAGAATGAGAAAGTTAGGAGCTTGCTTGAGAAAGTAAGCACTCAGAGAAAAGAACTTGACGCAAAGTTCAGAAAACCAAAGCCACCGATTTTTGAGGAATGAATCAGCCCTGGCTGTACTGACCTCCTCCCTGCCTTGAAGGGCGAGCGGA
>CAZTOS010000101.1:3064-4827 GCA_964615185.1 uncultured Thermococci archaeon | reverse complement strand
ATGGGAGCAAGCATAAGCTTAGCAAACGGCCAGAGCATAGCTTTTGGCAAGAAAATTGTTGCTACAATTGGAGACTCGACATTTTTCCACAACGGAATACAGCCCCTGGTGGATGCTGTTTACAAGAATCTTGATGTTCTTGTGATAATTCTTGACAACAGAACAACGGCAATGACTGGACATCAGCCTCACCCCGGAACTGGTGGAAGTGAAACGGGGAGAAAATTCAATGAGATTGATATTGAGGCATTGGTCAGAGCTTTAGGAGTCAAATACGTCAAAACAGTTGATCCGTATGATTTGAAGGCAACGAGAGAAGCAATAAAAGAGGCGATGCAGGTTAAGGGGCCAGCAGTTATCATAGCTAAGAGGGAGTGCATAATTCCAGTGATTAGGAGGGGTGAGATAGGAGAACTGCCGACAGTAATTGGGGACAAATGTGTTGGCTGTAAGGCGTGCATTCTTCTGACAGGTTGTCCTGCACTGGTTTATGATCCAGAGATTAACAAAGTCAGAATTGACCCGCTGATATGTACAGGTTGTGGAATCTGCAACCAGCTTTGTCCGTTTGATGCGATTAAGTTTCCAAGTGAAATAAAGAAGAAAGAGTGAGTTTCCTTTTATTCTTTCCATACTTCCAGCACCATGAAAGTCTTAGCTACGGGATTGGGATAAAGCTCCCAGCCAATTCCTTCATTATTCGAGTCTATTTCCCCATACAACCCACCTTCTCTGGGATCTAAGCTTTCGCCATAGATTCTGCTTTCATGAATTTCAACTCTCATGTATCTTGGCAAACCAATCCTTATGCTCCCTTCTTTTCTCGCATATTCTATCGCCCATTTTGCTGAATAAATTCCGGCGTAAATCTCTGCAATCCTAACAGCTACGCTGTCCTTTCCAATTGCCAAAATCTCTATCCTAGTGTCTTCCCAAAAGCGCTTTGCTAAAGGCTGTAAGTCTTTGCTTAACTCATGCCATATTGCTTTGCCTCTATCTGAGATTCTTAATGCGTCTATTGTTGGATCATCAAGTTTTCTAAGCTCTATTCCGCCTAAGCTGGAATCTAAATGAATCACGTCTGGTTTAACTTTCTTGGCAAGTTTTATGGCTAAAAACACTTCATCTTTAATTGCCTCTCTCCCACTTAAATCATAGTTAAATGGATCAGCGTATTTCATTATGCTCATTGTCGCCGTTTTGTAGGGTTTTTCAACGAGTACGGCGGCGGTTGTTATCAGTCCTATTGGTTCATAGTTCTCATCCAGCACAGCCCCTCCAGTGTCAGCTGAAACTATCCTCATGCTTTCACCTCATTAATTTCTCATTACCTAAAAGGAGTAGGGCAATATATTTAAAAGGGGTGATGTTAATGGAAAAGTAATGAAATAATTAGTTTGGATCTTAAATATTCCCCTTATAGACCTTTATGAGGTCTTCCCTAATGCTTTTTACAATAGCTTCATCAACACTTGTTATCCTGGTTTCATACGGAATGTACTTTTCTACCACCTCATATATATCGGGATATCTTATCCTAATCATTCCCAGGGCGCCACCGGGCGGTAACAACATTCCCAAGTCTCTATATATTAGATAAACACTTATGCTGTACATGGCCTCAAGATAAGACCTAAATGCCAGCCGATAGTTTCCTTCTTTAAAGTATTCGTCCCCTGATTCTATGTACTCATTAATTTTCCTGAGCATCTCTTCTTCCATCTGTTATCCCTCACTAATAGATAGACACTGAGAGATATAAT
>CAZTOS010000101.1:0-2964 GCA_964615185.1 uncultured Thermococci archaeon | reverse complement strand
TTGGTGGATTTTATGAAGGCAGAATTATTAGTTTGGGGAGGCGTCGTTATAGCAATTCTTTACTTAGCGTGGAACACGGTCTCACAGTTGTTATCCCCAATTTTCTTTGCTGCAATTTTCACATATGCTGTTTATCCTATTCATAAACGCCTTTCAAACAAGCTCAGTACTAAAAAATCAGCGCTGATATTAACTGCTCTTTTAATTCTTATTGTAACGGGTATAACAATTGAGCTGATTTTAATATTTAAAACCGTTCTAATGTCATTCTACGAAGATGTTATTGCTTTTATATCTTGGAGCCAGACTCTGACTCTCCCCTTTGGATTAACTAATGTAATCCAAAAATTCTATGCCCAGTTTACCCCTAAGTTTTCCGAGTACATCTTATCATATACCTTCTCAATTCCAAAATACCTTCTCCAACTTGTTATCTTCGTTGTTATGTTCTACTATTTTCTTGTGAACTCTGAGGCAATTAAGAAGCAGATTTTCCTGCTTTTACCTAAGGAAAATAAAGAATTGGCAGAAAAATTAATGAAAAGAGCGGATTTGACACTTCAAGCTTTGATTAGAGCTTGGCTTCTTTTGAACATAGCCAAGGGCATTCTCATGACATTGGGTTTTATTATTTTTCAGGTTTCAGACCTTCCAACAGCAGTAATTGCCGGATTTTTGACCGTACTCTTTAGCTTTGTTCCCCTTTTTGAAGGCTGGATGATATGGCTTGCTGGCGCTATATATCTCTTTAAAAATGGGAATATAATAATGGCAATTCTCATAGCCGTTTATGGCTTCATATTTGTATCTCCGCTCCCAGATTTTACAATAAGACCAAAACTCGTTGCAAAAGAGGCACAGCTTGATGAAGTCATGGTTCTTGTAGGAATGATTGGTGGTACGTGGAGCTTTGGAGTTAAAGGGTTGATAATAGGCCCAATAGTTCTTAATTTGGTAGTTGCGCTGTTGAGAGAATGGAGAAAGGCTACAAAGTAACTATCTTTGCTCCTTTTTCTTCAAGTTCTTTGAGAGCTCTCTCCTCTCCTTCTGGGTCAATGCCTTTAATGGCATCTCTTAGGATATATACATCAAATCCATACTTTAAGGCATCCAGAGCTGTTGCTTTAACACAGTATTCTGTCGCAACCCCGCAAATGTATACCTCATTGACACCTTTATTTTTGAGTATCTCTGTGAGATTTGTCCCCTCAAAACCTGAGTACGCCTCCTTATCGGGCTTGTCAGCTTTTGAAATTATTATCGCATCCTCTGGGAGCTTCACTACAAATTTAGCACCTTCCGTATTCTGAACACAGTGCTTTGGCCATGGCCCGCCTTGTTCCTTAAAACTTATGTGATTTTCTGGATGCCAATCTCTTGTGGCAATAATCAATGCTCCATTTTCTTTGAATTTTCTGATATATTCTTCCACTTTTGGGATTATCCTGTCTGCTTCCGGAACTGGCAAAGATCCACCAGGCATGAAATCCTTCTGCATATCTACAACTATCAATGCTTTCATCATCTACACCTCCAATTTATCTTTAAATTTGGACATATCAATTCCTTTATCAATGCCATATAGATACGCAACTATTTTTTTATCCAGAGATCCATATCTCTCAGAAAACTTCTTTATATCGTCAATGACCTCAAATTCGCTCCAGCCAAGTTTTCGTGCAATGTAAGAAATCATCTTTGCAAATAAATCCTCTTCTTTCTCTTCTCTTTCAAGCAACTCTTCATCAATTATCAGTTTCCCCTCTTTCTCTTTGATAATTCCCCTTGTAATGGCATTGTTTATAAGCTCCTTCGCATCTTTAACACTCATCAATCTAAGCTTGACTACAAGAATTCCAATCAACTCTTGTTTTGTAAATTCATTTGAGCCTTTATAAATGATGGCATTTTTTAGCTCTTTCACTCACTCCACCAAATAAAATTAGGTAAAAGAAGTAGAAAAGCTTTACTAAGCTCCCACTCCTCCGCTACCCCAGAAGAACATTTCGAAAGGAAAATTGAAGAGTGAAGACAGTCTTCCCCCGGGAGACTGCGGAAAGAAAATATATGCTGTCCTTAATGATTTTACTTGCTTTCCTCCCACATCATAAATGTAGAGCTTTGCCACTGGGAGGAAAGGATATCCCTGTATAATTACAACTTGATTAATCCTTTTCACAATCAACCCTTCCCGAACAGTGTCTTGAAGCTTATAAGCTTTAAGCAGTCCGTAGTGGGGCATTCCAAGTTTTTGAATTCCTTCAACATCAAATCGATATCTCTCATTGCTTTTCATATCTTCAATAAGGCTTGAAGCTGTTAGATGAGTTCTGGTAAATTCAAATGAATATGTTGAAAGATAATAGTCGGTCAGTTTAAATGTTGAGAAAGACCATAGCAGGAGACCAATAATTAGCCAAGGTGCCCATTTTTTGAGGAATACCTTCTTTCCATGAGGAATACCTTCAAACTTGGGATTTTTTATCAACGCTCCCTTATTTATATATGCCCCGAGGATTATTATCACCCATGAGAAAATGAAATAGCAGAGCATCATGAAGATGTAAGCCCCGTATTCAGGAGCATGCTGGTAGTATGCCATTTTTCCAACCACCCGTGATAATAATGCCAACATTGAATATTTAAAGTTTTTCATGTATGTAAAAGTTTATATCTTCAAATGCATAGAGTGATGTTATGGGGATGATCATGCAGAGAACACATAATTTAACTTCCAAACGATTGGTAGGAGAACCAGTAAAGATTGCAGAAGGATATGCGGAGGTCAAGTTAAAGACCATTGATGAAATGAAGGTTGATGAATACGGCTTGATTCATGGTGGCTTTACGTTTGGATTGGCAGACTACGCTGCAATGCTTGCTGTAAATGAACCAACGGTTGTTTTGGGAAAAGCTGAAGTGAAGTTCACAAAGCCCGTAAAAGTTGGAGACGAGCTTTTAGCT
>CAZTOS010000100.1:0-4978 GCA_964615185.1 uncultured Thermococci archaeon | reverse complement strand
TGTTAAACCTTATTCAGGTGATCAAAATGCAGAAAACTTAATGCTCCAATGTCGAGGGCTATAAAAGTTTATATGCCCATAGGAATTTAAGGCTTTTCACAGTGGTGGAAACCATGAGCTTAGAAAACACAATAGCCAAACTCTTCGCTCTTGGTGCTGATTTAAGTACAAGAAATGCCGTGAGAATGGCACTTTCTCTCATAAGCGAAGACGAAGAACTTACAGACCAAATTTATGTTGAGCTTAAGAATAAGGCATACAAAGAGGATTTTGCAAAGTTCCAGTTGAGAAAAGGGCAGTTTTCATACCCCAATGTTTAAGAAACGTTAAGGAGTGCTCAGCGAAATTTGGCGAATATGGGTGGAAATGCGCAAAATGCAGAAAGTGCTCAATTGGGGAGATAATTGAGTATGGAGAAAAGCTTGGATACAAACAGTTCTACATAGTTCCTGGAGGAAGTTTAGTCAAAAAGATTCTCAAGGAGAAGGTTCCGAAGGGAGAGATAAAAGCAGCAATTGGAATTGCATGCTGGCCTGAGCTGGCAGAAGCAGCAGAAAAGCTTTCTATTCTAAAAATACCCCTCCAAGCAGTTCCACTCCTTAAGGCAGGATGCATAAACACGATTGTTGACATTGAAAGAGTTAAAGAGATAATGCAGATTGGAATCAAGAATCCAGAGAAGACATCCTCTGTTTCCCCAGATGTAAGTGGGACTCCCACCCCAGTCTAAGCTCTCTCATTTCTTATTTCATTCCATATAGCAGTCAGAATTAATGCTGCACCTGTGTAACCCTTTAAGCCTAACACTTCTCTAATTGTTATAAAAGCTGCAATGTGCCCAAATATCGGCTCCGCTGAATAAATCAAGGCTGCCTTATGAGCTTTTGTTTCCTTTTGATACTTAATTTGAAGCGTAAATGCTATGACAGTAGCAAAAAGTGATGTGTAAAGAATACCCACCCAAGGAAGATAATTGGTTGGAAATTTGAAGCCTTCTATAATTCCAGCATACGTAAAAGAAAACACAAAATTCCAGAATATCTGCCAAAATGCGAGACTGAGATAGTCTTTTTCTCCAAATTTCTGGACAAGAACTATCTGAAAAGCAAAAGAAAGTGCACATAGAACAGTGAGCGGATCTCCTTTGTTGAACTTTAGACTTGCTCCAGAGATTAAATAGAGACCTATAACTGCGATAATCAATGAAACAAAATCTCTAAGCTCAAGTTTATCTTTAAGAATGAAATAGTCTATAAACGGAGTAAAAACAACATAAAGGGATGTTATAAAAGCTGAGTTGGATGCTGTTGTGTATTTTAAGCCAACTATCTGAAATCCGTGTCCAAAAAACAGAGTTATGCCCAAAATAAAGCCTTCTTTAAGTGTGTCAGTCTGCAGAACTTTGTTTCTAAAAATTAAAAGCATCAGAAGAGAAGCAATACCAAAGCGATACGCTAAGAAAAGAATCGGAGAGATGTAATCAAGACTAACTTTCATTGCTGGAAAAGTAAATCCCCATATTGCTGTGATGCCTAAAAGTACTGCTTCAGCTTTTTTCATCGAAATGACCTCCCTCTCTGAGGCATTTTCAGATCTCAATTTAAACGCTTTGATTTGCATAAAGAATATATACACCATGGGCATAAAAATCTTTTTAGGTGTATGTCATGGGGGAAGAGGCAAAAAGTGAAGATAGGATTTGGATTCTTATAACCCCAGACAAATGCAGCGGATGCAGGTTATGTGAGGTTGTCTGTTCTTTAGAGCATGAAGGAATCATATGGCCAGAAGCATCGCGTATAAGGATTTACGAGCTGTTGCCTGGTGTAAATGTTCCCCATACTTGTGTTCAATGCCCAGATTATCCTTGTGTGAATGCCTGCAATTTTGGTGCACTAAGTGTTGATGAAAAAACTGGAGCTGTTCTTGTTGATGAAGAAAAGTGCACAGAATGTGGAGCCTGCGTTTTGGCATGTCCCGGAAAAGTTCCCAGAATCCCAACTGGAAAGGGCAGTGTTGTCATCTGCGATTTATGCGGTGGGAATCCAAAGTGTGTTGAAGTCTGCCATGAGGCTGGTCATGATGCTCTAATTCTCGTTAAGGGCAACTACCGCTCAGTATATAGAACTTTTGCAAAGGAGCCAGAGGAGAAGAGCATGGATTTGGCGAGAAAAATGTATGGAGAGGAGTTTGTGAGGTGAGAAAATGTATGGCTACACTGGAAAGCTTATTGATGTTGATTTAAGCAGAGAGAAAATAGAGGGTATTGAAATTGATGAGGAAACGCTGAGAAAGTTCTACGGAGGAAGGGGATTAGGCACTTACATCCTCTGGAAAGAGCTTGGAGAAAGATGGGAATATGTTAACCCTCTTGGTGAAGAAAACCTTCTGCTGATTTTGACAGGACCTTTAACAGGCTATTATCCCGGAATAAAAACTGCCGTCATTGCTAAGTCTCCAGAGAGCAACGGCGTTGTTGGAAGCGTTTTGAGCAGCGAGGTCGGGCTTGAGCTCAAAGCTTCAGGATACGATGGAATAATGATCAGGGGAAAAGCGAGAGAACCGGTTTATCTATTCGTCAATGATGACACAATTGAAATTAGAGATGCGAGCAAATACTGGGGAATGAACGGTGTCGAGGTTGTTAAGACTCTGACAAAAGATGTTCATGAAGAACTGAAAAAGAAGGAGAAGCTTAGGGGAATTCCAAAAGAGCCTGCGGTTATGTACATATGCAGAGGAGGAGAGAATAAAGTCCGCTTTGCGGCGATAATGAGCAAACTGATGCATGCCGCTGGTTACGGCGGTTTTGGAGCTGTAATGGGAAGCAAAATGCTGAAAGCCATTGTTGTCAAGGGAAGCAAAGCTTTACCTCCCGTTTATGATAAGGAGAAGTTCAGAACTATGCTGAGGGAATTTCAAAGAGAACTTTTGACGCTTACAACATTTAGGCAGTGGGGAACTGGGGCTGGAGGTTACAGCGTTGGAAAAGATCGCTCAAGCCAGCCGATAAGAAACTGGCAAGAGGAATATCATGACAATGAAGAGATCAGCGTTGTTAACTTTGAACTTAAAGCATGGATAAAGAAGTACTGGGCAGATTATGGCTGTCCAGTAAACTGCATGAAAATTTCGTATTTAAGATACGGTCCCTATAAGGGTGCAATTACAGATGCTCCCGACTATGAACTCATGGCATACATGGGAACCAACTTAGGAATCTTTGAGCCAGAAAAGATTGTGTACCTCTCTTATTTGGTTGACGAATACGGCCTTGATGGCATAAATGCCGGCAATGTTTTAGGATTTGCCGCTGAACTGTATCAAAGGGGCATCCTAACAAAAGATGACTTGGGCTTTGAGCTTAAGTGGGGAGATGAGAAAGCGTTTGCAAAACTTCTTGAAATGATTGTAAATAAGGAGGGAATAGGAGAGATCCTCGCCGAGGGGACATATAGAGCAGCATTAAAGATAGGTGAAATGAAAGGTTCTGATGCCCTTAGGTATGCAGTCCACGTAAAAGGAATTGGCGTGGGGGCGCATGGAATAAGAAGCGGCTTGGACTATACCAAAGACATAAGCTACGCCGCATCTGTTCAGGGTGGAGATCACACAGCAACTGCAGGTCTTCCAGCGAGAAGCTATGAGGGGGAACTCGTTAACGCATTTTACGACTCCGCTGTAATATGCATGTTTGTCACAAAGCCAGGCTTCGAGCGTATTTTGGAGTTCGGAAACGCTGTTACTGGCTTTGATTTAACTCCAGAGAAGTGGCTCAATGAAGTTGGTTTAAGAATAATCCACCTGCAGAGAATCCTCCTTCTACTTGGAGGGCCAGATATTCACTGGGATCCAAGAAAGGATGATGATAACCCTCCAAGATTCTACGAACCCCTGCCGAGCGGTCCAGTGAAGGGCAAAGCTCCAACAAAAGATAGCATTAGGGAGAAACTTAAGCAATACTATGAGGAAATGGGTTATGACGAGCATGGGATTCCAAAGGAAGAAGTTTTGGAAGAACTTGACTTAGAGGAAGCAAAAAGGGAAATTAAGAGAATCAGAAGATGTTTGGGGCTCTAATTTTTGGTTTAGAAAAGGCTTTTATTCTTCCCACTTATTTTTCCATCGGTGAGATAAATGTGGAGAGAGCAGCTTGAAAAAAGAGGATATCTTGAAAACGATGAAATACTAATTGAGCTTACAATCGGAGGAGAATGTGGAGAATATCTGCCAAGTTTAGCATTATATGATAAAAAAGAGGATGCATGGTATTACTTTGATAATGACATTCCCCCTGGCATGACCCAGGAGGAAGCCCTAAGGAATGCAATTGAATTTTTTGAGAGGGTTGTGGCGGGACTTGAAAAGCCAAAGCTGAAAATATCTCCAATAAGAGAGGCGCCCGAAGAAGTTTACGAAAAGTTTGAGAAGTTTTTGCAGGGGTTGAGAGAGGCTGTATGGAGAGCTTGCATTGAGATTTTTCTTGGAATTCAAGGTTGAAATCGAAGAAGGTTCAACCGTTGGAGATATGCTTAAAAGGCTTATGGATTGTAAATGAGAAAAAGCTCAAAAAGACTACAAATTAAAGGAAAATGACTATATAAAGCTTTTACCAGGTGATTTATGGAGGCTGGCCTTCTCCTAATCCTACATCATCTCCAAAAGTTAAAGTCAAATACAGCTCAACCCTTCCGCTTTTAATATTCTCGATGATTTCTTTTTCAATTTCTTTAAGTTCCTCTTCACTAAGCCTCTTTTTGTCAGAAAGTCGTTTAATTGGTCTATCTCCCTTATCATACGCTATGATATCTCAATCCAAGAGGGGAGAGGAACGTAATTAATTGGAATTCCATAGAGTTTTCAGCATAGCGCATTTTTGATGCGAGTTTGTCCAAATATTTAAATAATTCCCCCATTTGTTTCGATACTGTCAGGATAACTGTGGCATCACCTCCTGAAGCCATTCAGTTACATTGCC
>CAZTOS010000099.1:0-5009 GCA_964615185.1 uncultured Thermococci archaeon | reverse complement strand
ATATCCATCCTCTTTAAAAAGCCTGCAAAGTAAAGCAACCACAAAACTTTTTCCAGCACCAGTTCCAAAACCAGTTGATTGAATCATAATCTTTTTCGCTCTCATAATTGTTATTTAAGATTTTAATGTTTAAATAATTTTAACTTTTCAAGACGAGCCTCTGAATTTCATATAACGTTTTGCGGATAAAAGAAGTTTGCAAAGCAAATTTGGGCGAAGAGTAGCAAAGCCTTCTATCCGCTCTAAAAATATCATTGGAACTGGGAGTTAATGTGAAAATTATGAAACAAAAAAGAAACTATCAAAGCTTTCCGCTCTCCTTCAACCACTTCCCATATTTCACCAAGGCATATACTGCATCAACGCCATCTTCAACGGTCTCAAACACTGGAACTCCTTTCTCCTCAATTCTGCGTGCCATTTTCTCTGGATATTCTCCACCGGGAGCAACGAAGACTATTGGCTTTCCGTACTCTTGCACCTTCTCCATAACATCAACGATACCTTCATCAAGTGCTGGACTCTGGAACAAAGCAATGACGACAAGAACGTCAACATTTGGGTCTTCCAAAGCATAGCGCATGGCCAGCTCATACCTCTTTGACGGAGCATCTCCAATGACATCAATTGGATTCTTATAGCTCATGTGATGGGGCAGCTTTCCTTCCTCTATGGCTTTTGCAAACTTTTCATTAGTTTCATCACTTAGCTGAGCAAGCTTAAGTCCTTTCTCGAGCAATCCATCACTCATCATAACTCCAGCACCGCCGCCATTCGTAACTATAGCAACTCTATCCCCTCTTGCCGGCTTTTGCATGGCTAAGGCTTTTGCATAATTGAAGAGCTGCCTCATGCTTTTTGCACCCAAAACGCCAGTCTGTTCAAATGCCGCCTCATATATTGCATAAGAACCTGCCAGCGAGCCAGTATGAGAAGTAGCAGCCTTAGCTCCGGCCTCCGTCCTTCCAGCTTTTAAAACTATTACGGGCTTAACTTTAGTAGTTTCCTTTGCGATGTTGAAGAATTTCCTGCCGTCTTTGACACCCTCAAGATAGGCAGTTATGACTTTTGTCTTAGAGTCGTCCCTTAGGTAACTCATGAAGTCGCTTTCATCTAAGTCAGCCATGTTCCCCAAACTTATGAACTTGCTCATTCCTACATCATGTCTTGCCGCCCAGTCAAGAATTGCAGCCCCAAAAGCACCGCTTTGGCTCATAAAAGCGATACCACCAAATTTTGGCCTTGCCTGTCTCTCTGGTGGATTGAAGTTACAGTCAAACCCATTTTCAATGTTTGTAACGCCGAGACAGTTTGGACCCACTACACGAATACCCCATTTTCTTGCCCTTTTTACGAGCTCCTCTTCCAAATCAGCCCTTCCAGCTTCCTTAAAGCCAGCTGAGATAACTATTGCCCCCTTAACTCCCTTTTGCCCACACTCATCTATAACATCCGGCACAAACTTTGAAGGCACTGCTATCACTGCCACATCAACCTCATCCGGAACCTCAAGAATGCTCTTATAGACCTTGAACTTTTTCCCATTAATCTCAATTTCTCCACCCTTAACGTTGACAGCATAAATTTTCCCATTGAACTGTCTTGTTATTGACTTCATTATCGCATTTCCTATCTTGCCCGGAACATGTGATGCTCCTATAACCGCAACACTCCCCGGATAAAATAGAAAGTCCAAGTTCATTTTTCCACCTCCATCTTGCTTTCTTTCCTTTCAAATTTAAACTTTACTTAAGTCAAAATGGGCAAAACATTGGAATCAAGGCATGGCAACAGGACTATCTCAATGACAGCTCAGCTTTTATAATGAATGTGTATTCTCTACTCGTTGGATATAAAAACCCGAAAAGGTTATATTGCAGAACGTTCAAATAAAAATTAGAACGTTAAAATTAGGTGGTCGAAATGAGTAAGAAAGTCAAAGTAATTACAGACCCAAAGGTCATCAAGCTCATGCTTGAAGACACAAGGAGAAAAATACTCCAGCTTTTAAGAAACAGGGAAATGACAATCTCTCAGCTTTCCGAAATTCTGGGCAAAACACCACAAACCGTTTACCACCACATTGAAAAGCTTAAAGAAGCCGGCTTAGTTGAAGTTAAGAGAACGGAAATGAAAGGAAATCTCATTGAAAAATATTATGGAAGAACTGCAGATGCTTTTTACATAAACCTCTACCTCGGAGATGAAGAGCTAAGGTGCTTTGCAAGATCAAGGTTAAAAACAAAACTTGACATATTCAAAGCTCTTGGATACGAATTCGATGAAGAGGAGCTGCTCAACATAATGGACAAAATACTTGAAAAGGAACATGAATACGAGATGAAAATTTCCAAAGAAATTGAGGAAAAAGAAGAACTACTTAAGGACTTTTCAAATGAGGACATAATCCATGCTATTGAATGGCTCAGCATGGCAGAGATAGGAAGGGATGAAGAGGCATTAAAGTTGCTAAGAAAATTGGGGGAAATCCTTAAAAAGTAAGTCCCTGAGGTGGGAAGGGGAAGAAAAAATGGCAAGAGGCATCAGGCTTCTCGTCCTTGATGTTCTTAAACCTCACCAACCCATGGTTACAGAATTAGCACTGGGATTAAGTGAAATTCGTGGAGTTGAAGGGGTTAACATAACACTCGTGGAAATTGACAAAGAAACGGAGAACATAAAGATAACAATAGTTGGGGACAACTTAGACTATGATGAGATAGTCAGAACTATCGAAGAGTTTGGTGGCGTCGTGCACAGCATTGACATGGTCGCTGCAGGAAAAAGAATAATCGAAGAAAGTGAAACTCCCCAAGACAAATTAGATGAATTTTAGTGATGACAATGAGGGAAGTTCTCATAATAACAGAGATAGACAAAATGAAAGTGCTTGCAGAGCCCACTCGCTTTAAAATTCTTGAACTTCTAAGAAAACATCCAATGAGTATAGGTGAACTGAGTTCATTTTTAAAAAAGGATCGCTCAACAGTATACAGACACATTAAAGTCCTTGAAAATGCAGGTTTTGTTGAAGAAATAGAACAAGAAGGAAATGAAAAAATTTATGCCAGAACCGCAAGACTCTTCCTTCTCAAAGTTGAGCCAGATGAGAGTATAGAAGAATTCAAAAGACAGTATTTCAGAGTAGAAGCTTGTAGACTTATGGAAATCCTTAAAAAATCCGGGATTAAGATAAAAGGTGGAGAAGAGTTCATCAAAGTAGTGGAGGATGTCTTAAAAGATATTGAAGATTACTCAAGACCCGTTCTTCAAAAGGTTTCCCAAGCAGATTTGGACTTAAAAGAGGTTGAGCTTTTTCACCTGCTAAATTTGCTTGTGTTTCTTCAATCATGTGAGCTTTGTGAAAAAGCGAAAAAAATGAGGAGTCTAATAGAGCTTTAAACAACAACACATTAAAACTCCAAAACCCACTTAACAGCATGAGGAACTTTTTTAGCAACTTCTAAGGCTGTGAAGTTCTCGCCAAGCTCTTCTTTGGCCATGTCTCCAGCTAATCCATTGAGGAAAGCACCGACTGAAGCCGCTCTGAGCGGTGAATTTCCAAGAGCGAGCAATGCTCCAATAATACCAGCCAAAACATCTCCAGTTCCACCAGTCGTCATCCCTCTGTTTCCAGTTTTATTGTACTTCCAGACTTTTCCATCGCTGATGATGTCATAGACTCCCTTAAGGAGAATTACACCGTTAATTTCTTTTGCTTTCTTCATGACAAGCCCAGCTTTCTCTTGCAGAGTCCCCTCTGGCTTCTCTCCAAAGAGCGTTTTGAATTCCCCAGCATGCGGCGTTAAGACAAATGTTTTACCCTTGAGGACGCTTAAATCTTCAGCTATGGCTTTTAATCCGTCAGCATCTATAACTAAAGGCTTTTTACAGCGCTTTACAAATTCCCTAACGAACTCTTTGGTTTCGTCCTTGAGTCCAATACCCGGCCCTATGATGACGGCATCAATCTTTTCCGTCAATGCCAAAATTTCTTCAAGATGCTCTCTTGTGAAGTTCTTTCCTTCAATGGGCCTCAAAATCATGTCCGGATCAGTTATGCGCTTCGCTGAATATTCTGGCATCACCAAATATACCAAGTCTATAATATATGAGGCAGCTTTTGCCGCTAAGTAGGGGGCACCAAAATAATCTTCACTTCCCCCAATTATCAAAAGCCGTCCGTTTTGTCCTTTGTGCTCCCCTTTCTTTCTTAAGGCAAACTTTGCATCTCCCGGGCCGACTAAGTGGTAAAGCTCCTTTGGATAACCAATTTTGGCAACGATTCTTTCAAAGCCCTCAAACTCTTCCTTGTCCCACTGGAAAGTTACGGCAAAGTCACATTTGACTTG
Source organism: uncultured Thermococci archaeon (assembly GCA_964615185.1). Classification (GTDB taxonomy): domain Archaea; phylum Methanobacteriota_B; class Thermococci; order Thermococcales; family Thermococcaceae; genus Thermococcus_B. Next base: position 657 of record CAZTOS010000099.1, on the reverse strand, counting down.
AACTTTTGAAGGATAGCCACTTGGCAAGTCAACGCTCACAATCTTAGCTTTTCCAGAATATTCATTGATTTTTTCAATCGCTGAGCGTATAGGTTCCCTCGGCTCTCCTTTAGTTCCAGCACCGAGAAGGGCATCAACAATAACATCATAATCTTCAAGATTGAGACCCTTTATCTGGCTTGAGTCCTTAAGGATTTTAATTTTTACAAAGTCAAGCTTCTTGAGAATCTCCCAATTGTGTTTAGCTTCCTCACTTCTGATTTTTATCTCATCACCCACCAAAAAGACTGTTACATCATTCTCAAAGCTGAGATGCCTAGCAACAACAAAGCCATCTCCACCATTGTTTCCAGTTCCACAGAATATTGCCACTTTAAGTCCTTTTCCAAACTTTTCTTCTATTGCCCTCGCCACTCCAGCGCCAGCATTTTCCATGAGCTGAAATGGTGAGATGCCAATCCACTTAGCGTTTATATCCCAAATGTAGACATCTTCAATTTTCATGAGCATCACCAATGAGAAGATTGAAAAAGGGAGTTAAGGGCTTTTCTGTTTACCACTCGAAAGCCTCGGGGCGGGGATGCAGTGATTCTAAAATCGGCATTCGAATAGAAATCCTTTTAAACTCTTGCAGCGTAATAGGGCCTTGAAGAGGCC
>CAZTOS010000098.1:0-5026 GCA_964615185.1 uncultured Thermococci archaeon | reverse complement strand
TTTAACATTCTCCTTCTGACTTAAAAACTTCACCCCTGATTTTGCTCCAAACCTGTGGAATTCACTTCTGGCTTAATAAACTTTAATGTCGTGCTTTTCAGCCTCCCCCTCAAACATTTTTATAAACCCTCGGCTAAAGTTTAAACCATGCTGAAAGAGGTAATTTACTGTCATGGTCATGAGAATGTCAAAGCTACCCATAAATCAACACTGGAAATTACGAAAGAAGACTTTTTAACCCCCAGAGGGGATTGTATAATTTGTATTAAAGCTGATAAAGGCTTAAAAGAACTCAATGAAGAATTTAAAAGAGCTCTTAAATCAGGGAAAAAAGTGAGAATTAGGATTATTGTTGATGACCTCGTTGATGAAATCATTGCCTCCGGAGATGAGCGTTTAACTTTTGAAAACGATGTTTCAATGGTCATACGAAAAAGTACCTATGTTGATGGCCGAACCCTTGCCGTTAAAGCTAACAAAGCGGCTAAAGACATTGATAGGAGAATAATTGAAAAATTAAAAAACCCAAATCAAAAAGCTGTTATTGAGCTAATCATAGATGATGATCCCGCGCAGCGCTGATGAAAAGATGATGAGGATTTTAAGTGCTGACATTTTTCTTTTGAAAGCTTCGGGGGCGGTAATTGAGAGTCCAGCTCCTTTTATAGATCGAAACCCTTTTAAGCTTTAATAACACAACAAGGCCTCCGAAGAGGTCACTTCAAGGTACTCCTTAAAGTGGCTTTCATCTATGTCCCTTCCCGTTAGGGGGTTGATGCTGTTAAGCGTCCTTTCAAAAACTGCCCTTGAGCAGCTGAAACTCTTGGAGTGGTCTTTGGAATGATAACTTCGAATTTGTTGAGGAGCCAGGGCGGGAAGGAGGTCAGAGTGATGAAAGTTAATCGTAGTGAACTCTTAAGCTATGGGGATGTTAGGGCTAAAGAAGTAGCTCTAACTCTGATGGAAGAGGCGATAAAAAGCTCAGACCCCTATGAGGCAGTTAAGAGAGTTCTAAAAATACAGGACAACAAGATTATTGTTGAAAAGAACGAGTTCACGCTCAAAGGCAAGGCGTATGTTTTGGCTTTCGGAAAAGCTGCATGTTCAATGGCAAAAGCTGTTGAAGATATTCTTGGGGATAAACTTGAAGAAGGAGTTGCTGTTACAAAGTATGGCTATGCACTTCCACTGAAAAAAATAAGAGTTATTGAAGCAGGGCACCCAATACCAGATGAAAACTCAATGAAGGGGGCTTTAGCTGGTGTTGAACTTGCCAAGAAAGTTGATAAAGATGATATCCTCCTGGTACTCATCTCTGGTGGAGGTTCAGCCTTATTCTGCTTACCAGAAAATGGAATAAGCTTAGAAGACAAAATAAAGACAAATGAACTCTTGCTGAAAAGCGGTGCAAAAATTTATGAGATTAACACTGTGAGAAAGCACATTTCAAAGATCAAGGGTGGAAAATTGGCTAAACTCGTGAAAGGAACGCTGATAAGTTTAATTCTCTCAGATGTTGTCGGAGACCCCTTAGAAGCAATAGCATCTGGGCCAACTGTCAAAGACCCAACGACCTTTGAAGATGCTTATAGAATTTTGAAAGTCTATGGGGTATGGGATGAGATTCCAGAGAGCGTAAAAAGACACATAGAGAAGGGCCTCAAAGGGGAAGTTGAGGAGACTCTCAAAGAGGATTTGCCAAATGTTTACAACTTCATAATCGGCAGTGTTTCAAGGGCTTGTGAGAGTGCAAAGAGGAAAGCGGAAGAGCTTGGTCTAAAAGCGTACATCTTAACGACGACACTTGAGGGAGAGGCAAAAGACGTTGCTTTGGCTTTGGGCTCAATTATAGAAGAGGTCTACAATAGAAACAGACCCTTTGAGAAGCCTGTGGTGTTAATAGCTGGAGGAGAAACGACAGTTACAATTTTAGGAAAAGCCGGCTTGGGTGGCCCTAACCAGGAGATTGCTTTGAGCATAACCAGAAAAATCTCCGGGTTGAGAGGGACGGCAGTTTTGGCAATGGATACAGACGGAACTGACGGTCCCACAGATGCTGCTGGAGGATTGGTTGACAGTTATACTCTCGATGTTTTGAGAAAAGAAGGGATTGATGTCGAGGAGTATTTGGCAACTCACAGCACTTATGATGCTTTGAAAAAGGCGAAAGCTTTGCTCATCACAGGACCAACAAGAACGAATGTCAATTCGATTTTTATAGCCGTTATTGGAGTTGAATAAGCTTCCATTCCCTTTTATGCACCTCAATTCCCTCTGTTTTTACATTTAGCCTCTTGATTTCTTCTTTTAGTTGCTTTACGAATCTCCAAAACTTTTCATCATTAACCATGATTTCATAGCTTTCTGGATAGTGGTTCCTCAAAATCTGCTGGAACTCTCTTCCGCTTGCCCTTAAGTTTAATACCTCAAAGAAAAAGTAGTCTGCAAAGGATTTTGTTTCCCTAACAATTGCTTCAACATCTGTAACCTCTGGAATTATGGGGCTTACAAAGGTGTATGTCTTTATTTTCTCTTCATGGAGAACTTTTAGAGCATTAATCCTTGCCCTTTGAATTGGAGTCAACGGCTCAAAAAGCTTCTTTTCTTTTCCTTCAAAGCTGTTAACTGTCAAACCAACTTCAATGTTCTTAAACTGCCTAAAAATATCAATGTCTCTTATAACGAGAGGAGACTTTGTAAGGATGCTTAAGTTTATTCGCTTGCTCATATTTTGTAAAACCTTTCGTGTTAGTTTCATTTTTGCTTCAATTGGTTGATAGGGGTCGGAGATGCTTGACATTGCAACTTCTCCCTCTACATATCTCCTTGCGAGCTCTGGAGCATTGACTTTTACTTCAACCCAGCTTCCCCACTCTCCGTAGGGCTTCCACTTGCAGATGAACTTTGCATAACAGTATTTACAGGCAAATTGACATCCAACATATTGATTGATGACGTAATCAATACCTGGGATTCTGCTTTTTGCGTAGATTCTCTTGGCTTTTGTTTTTATTATCCTCACATCCACCACAAACTTAAATATCCATGGGAGGTTAATACATTTTTGATAGGGATGTTTGGTACTCAAATTTATTCCTCTGGACGCTTTTGGGAAGTGGATTTTGTGAGAGGAATTGGAATCCTAATGATGATTATTTCGAACTTTGTTACCGATTTGCAGTATTTTCTCAATTATTCAGAGCATCAGATGTTTTGGTTAGTTTTTGCACGAATGACGGCTTTTATTTTTGTTTTTGTGTCTGGTGTATCCTTCTGGATAAGTTATTCACGAAGCATAAAGAAAAATCCAAGACCGTATAAGAAGTACTTGAAGAGATTTGCAAAGCTCTTTGGATTGGGCATTTTAATAACAATTACAACAAAGGTTCTCCTAAGCTCTGGGACTATATACTTTGGAATTCTTCACTTTCTTGGGGTTGCAAGTTTGCTGGCAATACCATTTTATCGCTTTAAAGAGAAGAACATCTTTTTTGGAGTATTCTTTTTGCTGGGAAGTCTAATTATATCAAAAATACATCTGAACACGATGGCTTTGCTCCCTATAGGCATCACCCCCTCTGAATTTTTTACGCTTGATTATTTTCCAGTATTCCCTTGGTTTGGCGTTTATTTGCTCGGCATGACTATAGGTTCTCTTCTCTATCCAGATGGCATGAGAAGAATTAACTTGAATTTTCCAAAAATATTGCCAGTTAAGTTCATATGCTGGGCTGGTAGGCATACCCTAAAGATTTACATCATCCATCAGCCAATTCTTGTTGGATTATTGCTGCTAATTTATGGTTCTTTACCGAATTTAACTCTGTGAGGTGATTAAATGGAGTTAAAAGAAGTGCTGAAGCTTGTATTTTTGATGATAGATGAAATTGTAGTTGGGATATTTTTGTTTGTAATCCTTCCATCCGCGGGGATTAGAGTTCCTTTAGCATTATCTGTTACTATTATAGCACTTCTCATCATAAAAGACATCGCAATAGTGCCATCTTTCGGACGGATTTTAAGGAAAAAGGCAGAAGTAGGCATCGAGGCATTAATAGGAAAGGAAGCAGTTGTTGTTGAGGATTTAACCCCGGAAGGGATTGTGAAAATTGGAAATGAATACTGGAGAGCAGAATGCATAAGCGGAAAGGCAAAAGCTGGGGAAAAGGTAAAAGTTGTGGGAGCTAAAGGTTTGAAGCTTCTCGTGGAATGCCGAGAGTAGCCAATACTTGGGCGATCTCTTCTGGATTGTTGGTTGAAAATGAGACGCTCCATCGTTTTGTGTTTAAAACAACACAGCCTTTTGCGGGCATATTGAAGTGAATGAATCTGGAGCAACTCATCCACCCCTCATGAACTTCAAAGCTCATAATGTCTTCAAGCTTTATTGTTTTGCGTATTATCAACCCCAACGCTCCTAATTCTGACTTCTCTATCATCAATTTGAATTCTCATGTAAGAGATATCAATTGTTAAGGGAATAACAAGCGCACCAACAGCAAGCGGAATTTCCATCCCTTCTCCTGCTTGATAAGTAGCCCAAAAACCGATAGAAAGCGAGACTGCAACGGGCAGCATCACAAAAATAAGAATCCACTTGCTTGATATCTTTTCTTCATAGAGCATTTTACCACCCATTTATGAAAAACTTTTCATGAATTTAAATATTATCACCGCAATAGTTTTATCCATTCATGCTAATCAGTTTCAGGTGATTTTATGGTTAAGAAGATGCCTTTGGATAGATTAACAGATGATGATATCCAAGAAATTCTCACAAAATATAAGCGGGTTGCTCTTGTAGGGGCTTCTCCAAAGCCTGAAAGAGATGCAAATATGGTTATGCGGTATCTTCTAGAGCATGGTTATGATGTAATACCAGTAAATCCAAAATATGAGGAAGTGCTTGGAAGAAAATGCTATCCTTCAGTGCTTGACATTCCAGAGAATATTAACATCGTTGATATATTTCTGACCTCCTCCCCTTTGTAAGGGTTTCAGTTAGGCAGGGAGGGTTTGAGGGGCT
>CAZTOS010000097.1:0-5049 GCA_964615185.1 uncultured Thermococci archaeon | reverse complement strand
TTCCACTTCAACCCATGAAGTTTTGACTATAAGCTTCATTTTGCCCCCTCCTTTCCAGCCTTTCTAAAGCTAACTCTATCATGCAAACCCTTAAAAGGGAACTCCCTAATTTTTCTTTGGTGGTGAAAATGGCACAGAATAAGGAACAACTTGAAAGGTTGGCTTATGAATATCAGCTCTTACAGGCTCAAGCTCAGCTTTTGACTCAAAATTTAGAGCTCTTAACTCTTGGAATGAATGAATTTAGAGCCGTGAAGGGAACCCTTGAAGAGCTTAAAAAGGTTGAAGACGAGAAGCCCGAGATATTGGTTCCAGTTGGAGCAGGCTCATTTCTCAAGGGCATAATTGTTGACAAAGAGCACGCAATCGTCAGTATTGGGGCTGGATATGCAATTGAAAAGAGCTTGGATGATGCCGTTACCTATTTAGACACAAGAATCAAGGAATATGAGGATGCAATAAAGAGAACTCAAGAAGCATTACAGCAAATTGAGCAAAAACTCCAAGATTTGGCACAGAAAGCTCAAAAGATACAGCAAGAACAGGCAATGGGGTTCAAGGTTCCTAAAAAGTGACCGCCAGCTTTATGCTTTCCCTTACATCTTTCTTTAGAGACAGCACCATTTCTCCTACAATCTCAAATTCTCCGTGTCCGCTGATTATTGAGATTTTTCCAAGAGTCTTGGCAAAGTCTTTTGGTGTTATGAGCTTCTCATGTGAGATAATCACCAAAGGTTCATCTATAAAGCTGTAGGTGAATGAGCCGCTTTCGTTATCCCAGAACAGAAAATCCTCGGCTTTATTTCCCCTGAGAAGAACCCTAACCTCTTTCGCCTTATTCAGACTCAGAGAAACATCTCCTTTAAATCCATATTCTAACGGAGAAAATGTTATCTGGGCATAATCTTCTTGAGTTGCCAGTGTTAGACTCTCTTGTGAGAATTCAAAAATGTATTTGGGCAGTATGTAGAGGATTAGAATGCCACTCCTCAATCTGAAGCCAGGCAATTTTAAGATTCCAGCTCCATTTACGTCAACCTCTACTCTGTATTCCTTCGGTTCAAGAAACAGTTCCTTTGCTGTAATTTCTGCTTCCTTTTCAAATTTTCGTGATGTGGAGAACATGAGACCTTCATAGTACGTTCTCCCTATATGCTTGCCCGCTATTATGCTGCTTAAGCATAGGAATGTTCCAAATTCAGCTTTTTCTTCCTTTGGCAGAATAATTTGATTTTCCTCAGCCTCAATTTTGCTTGAAGAATCTTCAACGGCTTTAACAAGCTTCCTCCTTAGAAAGGAGGACAGTTTGGAGCTTGGAGCTATGCTCAGGACTTTCATGCTTTTTGCCTCCTATACCACTCAATCGTCCTCAAAAGCCCTTCCTCAAGAGGATACTCTGGTTTAAAGCCAAGCTTCTTGATTTTACTTATATCAGCTTGGCTATGTTTTATATCGCCGGGTCTTGGTTTATCAAAGATTATTGAGCCTAAGGAATTTGTTGCGTCAATGATCTTCATAGCCAGCTCAAGGATTGTCGTTCTCTCACCACGAGCAACATTAAACACTTCTCCGTTTGCTTTCTCTTTCTCCGCAACTAAGATGTTCGCTTTAACAACATCTTTAACATAAATGAAGTCTCTCGTCTGTTTCCCATCACCAAAAATTATCAGCGGTTCATTTTTCAAAGCACGGTTGATGAAGATGCTTATAACTCCAGCATATTGGTTGTATCCTTGTCTTTCACCAAAGACGTTAAAATATCTCAAAGTTACTGTTGGGACCCCATAGAGCTCGTAAAAAACTCTGCAGTAGTACTCTCCAGAGACCTTTGTAACCCCATAAGGCGATAGGGGTTTGGGCTTTTCATCCTCTTTCAGGGGCAGATTTTGATTGTCGCCATATACAGCGGCAGATGATGCAAAGATAAGCTTACCATGTCCTTCGCTTAAAGCTTTTAGAATATTTAGCGTTCCTAAAACATTGATTTCTTCGGTTAAAATTGGCTTCTCTATACTTTCGACAACACTTACAAGTGCTGCTTCATGAAAGACGTAATCTGCTTGACTTATTATCTCGGCTATGCTTTCATAGTCCCTAATATCGGCTTGGATGAATTTTACGTTTTCTGGCACATTCTCAACTTTTCCAGAATAGAGGTTGTCAATAACAATAACGTCATTATCTCTACTAAGCTCTTCAGCGATATGTGAGCCTATGAAGCCTGCTCCACCAGTAACTACGATGAACTTGTTTTTTATCATTTTAAACACCTAAGAGCATTTGTGTCTTCAAGTTTTATCCTTTGCTCTTTGCAATAAAACTTTTATTTTTAACTTTCTAAACCTGACATGGTGGTAAATGTGAAGAAAGCTTCATTAATTTTATGCTTCCTTTTGCTCATCTCCCAAGCATCTTTTATCAAAGCTGAAGAACAGCCTCAGGTTGTGGTAGAAGTCAATCCTAACCTTGAATTGTTTGCTGTGGTGTATATTCTGGCGTTTAATGGAAGTGATGAGTTTATAATTGCTCCTCAAAGTTATGTTAAGGATGTTTTGGCTTACTTTGCTCATTACAAAGACCATCCAGCCATATATCTTATGAGGGAAACTTTCCCTAAGGACATATCTTGGTATCTTCGGGATACAAGCATACGACAGTGGTCTGATCAGCTTTTTAGAATGAAATATTTAGGAAATGAGAGTGACGAATTATTAAGCGGACTTCTGAGAGAGCTCGTTCATTTTGCAAAGGAGACAAATTTTATGGAGTTTTATAAGCTTCATAGAAATGAGTATGAACGAGCAGTTAATCAAAGCAAAATGGCATTAAAGCCAGAATATATACTCAAACTTGATGCCCTTTTCAACAGGAGTTACCGGAATTACAGGGTTGAGCTTTCATACAGTTTGGCTATTCACGAACATGCCGCAATCTTGGATGATACAGCCTATTACATCGGACATGTAGTCCATGTTAACTCCTCTCAGGCTAATTTCTATTATGCTTGGATTGGTATCCATGAATTTGCCCATACGTTCATTGATCCTATCATGTACAGGCACGCTCAAGAGCTTCTAAGCGTTGACTACTATCTTAAAGCAGTTAAGAATGAGTGGGCATATGCGACCTACGATGGACATTTCTACACTAACTACGGGTATATAGAGGAGAACTTGGTTGAGGCTGTTGCTAATTATGTTATTCTTTCAGATTATCCTGCATTTTCAAAATGGCGCATCTTACAAGATGCTGCAGTTGGATATCCCATTGTTGGTGATTTTCTTAAGGATATTGAGAGGATGAACAAAACTTTGGAGGGTTATATTTCTCAGTTGCCAGAGCATATGAAGAAGTGGGCAACACCAGATAACATTACAGAGTACTTCTGGGAGAGAACACCAATAACAGGTTTTTTAGCTCTTGATAGAAGCTACAAAATGGGCAGGATAATAATCGTCTATGGCACTCAAAATCCAGATAAAGATGGGGTTGAATACGATAGGCAAACAGCCTTTGAGCTTAAGGAAAGACTGGAAAATTCAATAATATGGGGTCACTACTCCACTAAACCATCAATCATTGTTAAGTCTGATAAAGAACTAACGGAGGATGGCTTAAAGCAGAATCTAATCTTAATCGGTGGATCTGCTGCTAACGAGATAACCAGAAAGATTTCCCCCGAGTTGCCGCTAAGCTTTGTATTTAGTGAAAAACGATGGGAAATAAGGAAAAATCTAAGCAACGTCCAAAAATTCCATGCATTCCAATTCTTTAATGGTTCCATTACTCAAATTCCAGCTAATTCAACTGCTTCCTATTCCTATCCACTTCAAATTTTTGAAGTTATAAGAAACCCATGGAATCGGAGCAATTTCATAATGGTTCTCGCTGGTATCGATAGGTACTGCACGAGAAAGATTGCAAGGGAAATGCTCGTTGAGAAACCAATAAGTTATCTCATTGAGAGTAGAGATTACGTGGAGAGCGGCTTTTACATGCAACCATAATTTTACATTTTCTTGTTAATTTTTCCTTTTTCCGAAACTGTTTTAAGGGTGTTATTGACTTATCTATGGGTAAGAGCCATGCCAAGTGTTATCGTCGTTGGTGGACAATGGGGGGATGAAGGAAAGGGTTCTGTAATTGCCTATCTCGCTCTGCATGACAGACCAGAAGTCATTGTACGTGGAGGCGTGGGGACAAATGCAGGACACAGCGTTTTTATACACGGGAAGAAATACGCAGTTAGACAGCTGCCCACGGGTTTTATGAACAGAGAAGCAAGGCTTTTGGTCGGAGCTGGAGTTTTGGTCGATCCAGAGGTCTTCTTCTATGAGCTTGAGCATCTCAAAGAGTTCGATGTTGCCGAGAGGGTTGGTATAGATTACAGGTGTGCAATAATTGAGCCACACCACAAGGAAATGGACAGGAAAAACGGTTATTTGCATGGAAAGATAGGCACAACAGGAAGTGGCTGTGGTCCAGCAAATGCTGACAGAGCTTTAAGGAAGGCGAGGCAAGCTAAGGACATCAAAGAGCTTGAGCCCTACCTTGCTGATGTTGCACAGGAAGTTAATGATGCCTTGGATGAAGGAAAGCTTGTTTTGGTTGAAGGCACACAAGGCTTTGGACTGAGCTTGTATTTTGGCACATATCCCTATGTAACCTCAAAAGACACTTCAGCTTCAGCAATAGCGAGCGACGTTGGAATTGGGCCAACGAGGATTGATGATGTCATAGTTGTCTTCAAGAGCTTTCCAACGAGAGTAGGAGCTGGGCCGTTTCCAACAGAAATGCCAATGGAAGAGGCAGAGAGAATGGGGTTGGTTGAATATGGAACCGTTACAGGAAGAAGGAGGAGAGTTGGCTGGTTTGACTTTGAATTTGCACGCTATTCTGCAAAGATTAACGGCGCTACGATGCTTGCAATAACGATGCTTGACAAATATGACAAGGAAGCTCTTGGCGTAACAGATTACGACAAACTGCCGAAGAAGGCTAAGGAGTTCATAGAGGAGATTGAAGATAAAGTTGGTGTTCCCGTTGGTT
>CAZTOS010000096.1:0-5100 GCA_964615185.1 uncultured Thermococci archaeon | reverse complement strand
GGTGAGACTATGCGTGAGGCAATGTATTGGGAGCCCCTTGAGGGCAATAGGGTGAGATGTCATTTGTGCCCTCTGAACTGCCTTATAGATGAAGGTAAGAGAGGTTCTTGTAGAGTGAGGAAAAACATTGGAGGCAGGCTTTACACCCTCAATTATGGAAAGGTCTCCTCCATGGCGGCTGATCCGGTTGAAAAGAAGCCTCTCTTCCATTTTTATCCTGGCTCTTGTGCCTTTTCTATAGGAACCGTTGGATGCAATATGCACTGCAAGCACTGTCAAAACTGGGAGATAAGCCAAGCCGATGAGAGATTTCCCTATCTTCAAAATGCCACGCCGGAGGGAATAGTAAGCTTGGCAAAACACTATGAGTGCGAGAGCATAGCATACACCTATAATGAGCCGACGATATGGTATGAGTTCGTCCTCGATACGGCGAAGCTTGCCAAAAAAGCTGGACTTGATAACATTCTCGTCACAAATGGCTACATAAACGAGGAACCTTTCCGTGAATTGGCACCATATATAGATGCAATGAACATCGATATCAAAGCCTTTGATGACAAGTTTTACATGAAAATAGCCAGTGTGCCAAGTGGAGAGCCGAGCAGAAGAATAGCTAAGATAGCAAAGAAGGAGTTTGGAATTCATGTTGAACTAACTTACCTAATTATCCCAACCCTTAACGATAAAGAAGAGGAAATTCGAGCATTTGCAAGATGGGTTGTTGAAGAGATGGGAGATGATACTCCTGTGCACTTCTCAAGATTTTTCCCCCATTATAGGCTCCTTGATCTGCCCCCAACTCCAATCAGAACTATTGAGATGGCATACAAGGTTGCAAAAGAAGAGGGACTAAAGTTTGTCTATGTGGGTAACATACCGGGACATCCTGGAGAGCATACATATTGCCCAAAGTGTGGAAAACCTTTAATAGTGAGGTGGGGGTTTAGCATAGAGGAGTATCACATAAAAGATGGAAAATGTGAATACTGTGGTAAACCAATTCCAATAGTTGGGGAATATACGAGGAAGCATTATAGAGGAATGTGGTGGTAAAATTGGCAGAAATTGGTGTAATTTTTTATATTGAAGGGCTTGGAAATGACAGGAAAGCTTTAGAAAGAGCAATAGAGCAAGTTGTTAAGGAACTCAAGAGGGAGAACATTGTAAATGTTAAACGTGTTAATGCTGAAGACATCATAGAGACCAATGAGGAGGAGTTACTTAAATATTCAGCTATGATCGAAGCTGAACTTGAGGGTTCCTTTGATGGAATCGTAAAAGCCACTTTAAAATACTCACCTGTTGTGGTTGAGGTTCTAAAACCCGGCAGATTGGAAGTTAATGCCAAAGAATTAATGAAGATTTTAGGGGATGTAGCTTTATTCATGGGCAAGTTAATGGACCAATTTGGAGGCTTAGCCGCTTATCCTCCACTTGATCAGCTTCCAAAACCAAGGATTGGTTATACTGAAGATGAAATTGAGGAATTTATAGTTGATGAGAGAAACATCAGGTATCAGTTTGTAATTGAGACCTATGGAAAAGACAAGGAGACAATAGAGGAGACCATAATGAAGGCATTCTATCTCGAAGGTTGTAAAATCAACAAGTTTATAGTGCAAGTACAGGAAGAGAGAGAGGATAAGGTTTATGCATTGGTAGCGGCCGAACTGTTATCCTCCTTTGAAACCCTCATGCAGCTTACAGCAAAGTATGCTCCGGTTGCAATTTCAATCCTTGAGCCGGAAATTATTGACGTATCTGCATCAGAACTTCAGAATGTATTGACAGACTTAGCAGGGTTTGTGCACGAGCTTGTACATAGACCTTTGAAGAAAAAGCTTATTGAGCATGAGACTCCTAAGTGACCATGAATTCATGAGTGTTTATGCCTTACTATATCTCCAAGTTAACAGCGTGTAATAGGGAACAGATATTATCGTCAAAAGGCGAAGAAGTTATAGGCATTTAGTAAAGCTTCTTTCAATTTTTACGGCAATTAGCGAGCTTATTTAATCGTTAGAAAGCGTCTGAAACCGAAAAGTATATATACCCCAAGTTTATAGTTAGGTATTGATAACACATTAGAAAACACTTTAGGGCTTTATGCCCAAAACTATGGAGGTGTTGAGAAATGAAAGTTAGAAAGATTGCGGCCCTTGCAGTTGGTGCCGCAATGGTTGGAGCAACCATGGGCTTTGCAAGTGCTCAAGCAAATCTTCCAGGGAAGGACTTCTTCGTTAAGGATGGACAACCAAATGTTAAAATCGTCGTTGGCAGCCAAGCCGCCGCAATGGACGTTGCAAGTGCAGCTGACATAGCCGTTGCATTGGGAAGCCTTCTCTACACATCTGAAGAAGTCGAGGCAAGTGGCGTTAGCGTTGTTGTTAAGAAGGATGTAACTGCAAAACCAGATCCAATTCCAGTTTACAGCAGCTATTGGGCTGACTATAACTACACAGCAAACAACTTGACCATTGAGGATATAGAAAAGTGGGATCAGCTCCCATCAAATGCCTGGTATAATGGTTCAGCATATAATGGAAGCTACAGCGACTGGAAGGACTATATTGGACAAGGATATGCCTTTGAAGTTGAAGACAGAGACTCTCTTAATGATGACATGATGATTGACTGGGACATCGAGATAACTGGTCTGAAATTCTACAAGGATGATAAGGAGTGGAGCTATGGATACCCACCAAAAGACTCTGATGTCACACTGTATGTGCCTGAAGGCGATCTAAGCGTAACTCTCAACTACAAGCTCTACAACGCTACATATAAGTATGCTTCAACTGACAGCATTTGGGGAACCTCAATTACCGATACAAAATACGTAATTGATGATGACACTCCGGCTACTATGGATTTCGATGGTAAAACCTACAACCTCAATGCCACAGAGGTCTATGATTATGGGATTGGTGAAAAGGATACATTCACGATCTTTGGCAACGAGTACTATGTCTTAGATGTAAATGCAACAGCCAAGACATTGACCTATGGTACAGACCATGGACAAGTCTGGTTCCACGTTGGTGAGGTTAAGGAGTTTGACGGTTACAAGGTCAAGACAGTAGATATCAGTGTTGGCACAGAGGCCAAGGCACTCTTTGAAGTAACAGCCCCAGATGGAAGAAGTGACTTGGTAATAATAAACAAAGATGAGGAGAAAGATGTCTTTGGCGACGGAGGGATAATCCTTAAGCTCGATGACACATTCGTTGGTATCGATGGTAACTTGATTGCCCAACTTGAAGTTAAGACTAATGTTGTTACAGTAGAAAGCGGAAAAGAAGACAATATGATCAAGGGATGGACTGCATCCTTCGAGTTTGGAACTGATAAGGATGGTAATGATGTTATAACAAGCATAAGCCTTGTAAACAATGACGCACTGCAAGGCTCAACAATTGACATACTTGGAGTTTACAAGATGGACTATGTTGTCACAGAAAAAGAAAAAGACATTGATGATGACGACACTAACGAGCTTGCTGTTAAAGCAAAGATATGCTTTGAACCAATAAAGAAAGTTTATGACACCAAGGAGCTCAAAGTCGGTGATGAGCTCGAAGGATGGACAGTTGACCAGATCAAGGCCGGCACATACACTGAATACACAATCATGCACCCAGCAGAGCCAATCACATACCTTGACACCGAGATTGACCCAGAGAACATCGACAGCAACCTGATCCTTGTCGGTGGACCAGTTGCAAACACAGTCACCAAGTACCTCGTTGACAACGGTTACAGCACGGTTGACTGGTACAACAGTGCCGGTGACATCGAGTACATCGAGGACTTCAACGGATTCGGAGTCCTCATCGTTGCAGGTAAGGACAGATACGCCACAAGAGACGCCGCCAAGAAACTCATGGAGTACCTCGCAAGCCTCGGTTGATTTTCCCTTCTTTTTTAATTAGTTTTTATCGGAGGTTTCTGGATTGAATAAGCGTCTTCTTGCTCTTGTGTTAATAGTTGTTTTAATTATAATACCTCTTGCTGTTGCCTTTTATGGATATAGCAACTATACAAAGACGATTGAACCACAGAAAAAGCCATTGGTTGTTAAACCCGTTGCACTCCCGTTTGAAGGAAAAACGCACCTCATTTTGCTTGAAAGTTATCTTACTGGAGACCCATTAGTGGACATAAATATGACATTGAGGAGTCCCTATGAAAGGGCAACCATAATCTTGGGAGATCCAAGCTTTAAAAACTGTAAAGGCAGTGAAGCTTGTGTTTGGAGAGTCAGGACAGTTTCAGAACTTGGAGCTACTATTGGAGCAGTATTCGGTGTCAAATACTACATTGAAGATGTCATGAAAACGGGTAGCAATGAAACAGCAGCATATAAAGCCGCTAAAGAAACCACTGAGAGGATTGATAACAGGTATTTGGCGTTTATACCGAAGATTGAAATAGGACTTGGTCTCATAGGAAACAAAAAGCATCTTCTGGTTGTATTAAAAGGTCCAAGAGAAGGTGCCGAAAAGAACAGAATTTACTGTCCAAAACCTGGAATTTTGGTAATTGAAGGAACAACTGAGGATACCTTGTTCGTTGAAGTCCTTCTTATAAAAACGATAATCTCCTCCCAGGTTAAATGATCACAATCCCATTATACATTTTTCTTAAGTCTTTATCCAGCAGATTTAGGAAATCTTCTTTGCGCTTAAATGGTCTTTTTGCGAGGATTTTTGCAACTCGTTTCTTACCTATTCCCGGTAGATAACTAAGAACTTTTGAGCTTTCTTTATTGACATTGACAGGGATGGGAACTCCAGTTATGCTTCTAAACCCATGGTCAACAATCAGAACATCGTAGAATTTGTTTAGTTCAATCTGTTTGGGAATACCAACTATCAGTGGATAACTTCCAATTTGCCTTCCATAAGTTAGCCCATTATCATAAACTTCAGCTCTAACATATCTTAATATTGTCCCAACTGGAACAACTCGCTTAAGCATGGGCAAGTCAATCTCGTGCCTAATCTTGTATTTGTAGTGCTTTATCAAATGCTTGTGCTTCTCCGTCTTGACTTTATCTTTCATGAGCCACAAGGGAGTTCCTGGAAACACCACTAC
>CAZTOS010000095.1:0-5521 GCA_964615185.1 uncultured Thermococci archaeon | reverse complement strand
CAACAACCCCAACATCAACCCAAGCATTTTCTTCCACATTATGGTTGCCTCCTTACAAGATTCTGCATCATCATGTTAGATTTTAAACCTTATAAGTTTTTCTATGTTTCATGGTAATTTCACTATCTTATAACTTAATAATTTTTCAACTGCACAATTTTGAGCCATTTTAGTAAAAAGAAAGCTGAGTAAAAGAGTAAGCAAATGAATTCATCAATACAATTATATAATGCCTTTGGTGCTCTCTAAACACTCACTTTCACTCAAAGCTTGTCTCAGGGCAACGCCAAGGCCTTTGAATGCAGCTTCAATTATGTGGTGTGCATTAACTCCGCTCAGCTGCTTCACGTGAATTGTAGCATTGAGAGTCCTCGCTAAAGCCCAGAGGAACTCCCTAACCAGAGTAACCTCGAAGCCTTCCTCGCTCTCCTTTATATCGAGCTCAAGGTTGAGGTATGGCCTCGAGATGTCAACGGCGACAAGGACTAATGCATCATCCATTGGTATTATTGCGTTCCCAAAGCGCGCTATCTTTTTGCCCTTGATTTTCTCTTTGAGCTCTTCACCCAAGGTAATGCCTAAGTCTTCCCATAGGTGATGCCTTAAGTCATAGCTCGCTTTAATGTTAACTTTCTCACGCATGTAAAAGAATAAAGCGGTAAGGAGGTGGTCAAATACTTTATCGCCGGTCTTTATCTCCCCTTCAGCACCAATTTCGACAATTATATCAACTTCCTTAGTCTTTCTTCTCATCTTCTTACCTCCAGAGCTTTTTTGTGGAGTTCTAACCCTTCAATCTCAGCCAAGCGAATTCCCAAATATCTTTCCTGCAAAAACTCCTCTCTGCTCACGTACGCTAAGCTTATTCTTTTCATGAAGTCCATAACTGTTAAAACCCCGCTGAACTTCGCAGCTCCCCCGGTTGGCAGAACGTGGTTAATTCCAAGGAAGTAGTCGGCAGCTGGCACCGGTGTGTATTCTCCTAAATAAATCGCTCCAGCGTTTTCAATTAAATCCACGAGCTTCAGTGGTTCCTTCGTGATTATCTCCAAGTGCTCTGGAGCTATCTCGTTAGCTTTTTCGGCACACTCCTCCAAGCTCTCGCAGAGTATTACTTCTATGCCGTCCCTTTTGCAGTACTCCGCTAATTCCTTTGAAGTCGTCAAAAGCCAAGCCTTACTATCTTTTCCGTGCTCCAGCTGGGAAAGCAAATCGTATAAAACATACTCCTTATCTGCTGTCTCATCGGCTATAACAGCTATCTCTGATGGTCCAGCTAAGCTGTCAATTCCTACAACACCAAAGACCTGCCTCTTTGCTTCGTTCACGAACTTATTGCCTGGACCGAAGATTTTGTCTACTTTCTTCATTCCAATGCCGTAAGCCATCGCTCCAATCGCTTGGATTCCACCGAGCTTGTAGACCTCTTTGATGTCAAGAAGCTTTGCAACGTAGAGGATGTACGGATTGACTTTACCGTTTTTAGGTGGTGTTGTAACTGCTATCTCCTTAACACCAGCTATCTTCGCTGGAACTCCAACCATCATGAGCGTCGAAGGCAGAGGCTTCCCTCCGGGGACGTAGATACCGATCCTCCTTATCGGCTTGTAGATTATACCATAGAGTGAAGCGTTCTTTATGTAGAGCTTATCGCTCTCAAGCTGTTTTTCGTGATACTCCCAGATTCTTTCTATTGTGCGCTTGATTATTTTCTTATCCTTCTCTGGAATCTGCCTCTCCGCTTCTTCAAACTCCTCTTCGCTGACAAGGAATTCCCCATCATAGCCGTCAAACTTCTTTGAGTATTCCTTTACAGCTTCAATACCTCTTTCCCTTATGTCTTTCAAAATTTGAGCCACATAGCTTTCTAACTCAAGATTCATCTTTGACAACCTCCTTAATTTTTAAAACAAGCTCGTTAATCTCCTTAAACTTAGTCTTTTGGGAGATTCTGTTCACCAAAAGCAGAGCAGAAACATCCATAATCTTCTCCACCTCAACTAAGCCGTTAGCCCTCAACGTGTTTCCAGTCTCGACTATATCAACGATAGCATCTGCAATCCCAATTTTTGGAGCAAGTTCGATGCTTCCGTGAAGCTTTATCACTTCAACCTCGACTCCTCTCCTCTCAAAGAACTTCTTTGCAAGGTTTGGGTATTTGGTGGCTATCCTAAAACCATCCATCTCTTCAACGCTGACTGCGTTTTCTTTGGGCATCGCCAAGCTTAAGCGACACTTCCCAAAAGGCAGCTCAAGAGGAACGAGGACGTCACTTTCCCTTTCCTCAACAACATCACTTCCAGCTATGCCAACGTCAATACCGTATTCGACATAAACCGGGACATCAAAAGCCCTTGCAAGGAGAAGCTCATACCTGCCGTTTTTCACCATTAATTCTCTGTTCTCTGGCGGCTTAAGCTCAATCCCAGCTTTTCGTAGGATTTCAAGTGAACCCTTGAATAAGCGTCCTTTCGGAAGAACAAACCTCATTCTCCCACCTCCACTGGAATGCCAAGCTTTACGAGTTCTCTTGCAAGTTTGTATGCTTCTTTCAGCTCTCCTCTGATTTTCTTTCTGCTCTTCTCTATTTTGCCGTCGAAGAGCTTTGAGAGTGCATTTAAGTCAAAGGCGAATCCAAAAGCGCTGACTCCCTTGAATGTATATTCCCCACCACCACCGAGTGGTTTCCCGATTTTGGGAGAATAGACTTCAAAGATTACATCACTGTAGTAGGGTAGAGGCCTTATTGTGCCGAAGTCTATGAAGACCCTCTCATCGCCAACTGCATCGATAATTTTATTGAGCTTTTCGTATTCACAGCTCTTTCCTCTGAAATTGAACAGCTGCCAGAGCTCTTCTTTCTTCTCCTCGTTTATAGGCAGTCTTTCGATGATTTCGAAGTTTCTTCTCGTTAATGCCTTGAAAATTTCTGCTTTGAATTCTTCAATTCCTTCAATCGCCCTCTCCCACACCTTTAAGCTGCCGACATCGATGTAGAAGTCCTCGATGCCAAGTGCTTCGAGGGAAGTTATAACAGTTAAAAGAACCTCGACCTGCATTTTAATGTCTTCTCCGCCGATGAACTCGACCCCAGCCTGCCACTCTCCTCTAATCCCTCCGTTCAGCACTTCACTGATGTAGTAGAGCTTAAGCTTCCGCGGCTCCTTGAGGTTTGCAAGTATCTGGGATGTTAGGTCGGGCTTTATTACATAGAACTCATTGTTGTAGGCAAATTTTGTTCCTTTTCTAAGCTGCTCGCTGAACTCTTCTATTGTTGGCAAAAACACTTCTCTATATCCCCAAAGCTCAAATGTTCGCCTCAGAGACTTTGTAATATCTGCTAACCTCTCTGATTCCGAAAATAAATCCTTCTTCAAAATAATCCCTCCGAGAACTTTTCGATGAGAATATCTCCCGCTAAATAATGTCCAACTAAGCTAAGTACTTCAGAACAGTCAATGATGATGGCAGTAACTCACCAGAAAAGCGATGGAAGAGTTAACTTCTTCTCTAAGGTTTGTATTTATTTTGTTGTCTATTCCTCCCCCTTTCATTTTAGACACCTCAACTCCCAATGTCTTGCACCCTATATAAGTTTAATCCATTGGAAATTGTCAGTATGACAAAAGTTTGTGAAAAATGTTAGACCTAAAGGGAAGCCAGTTCAAAAATAAGCCCAGCTTTGGGACAGTATTTTTTCAATCTTTCTTTAACTTCTGCATGCTTTCCAAGAATGGGCCAGAGAATCGAGTCTATGTGGAGAGGTGGGATATCAACCTCTTTTGCAATCCTTGACCAAAAGCTTGTGGGTAGCTCGTTCGTAAATCTCTTTGTATAGGCATTTATTCTCACATCATCTGGAATTTCAATTTCCATTGGATAGGGAATGAACTCTTTAAATGCTATCCTGCCTGCATAGCCAAACATCTTCACAGCAAAGACTATTGTTTTGGCATTTCTTTTGGAATTCAGCACTTTTGCAAGGTCATTCCTTAAAGATGTCATTGAATAGTAATAATTCTTGAGGTCTTCAAGTTTAAGCTCAGTCAAGAAAGGCTCAAGCTTTTCAAGCCTTTTAATTTTTGTAGCTGTTAACCTTCTGTTAGTTTGAGAGGTGGGTAAAAACCTTGAATAAGCATCAACAATCCCCATTTCTGGAGGATTTGAGGAGAAATACTCGGCAAATTCCCACCACCACTCCTCTCCAGTGGCAGTCAGCTGATAGCTGACTATTGCGTTGGCAATTACAAGCTTTATGAATAGCTCATCATTTTTGAGATTTTTGTGAAGATGCTCCAGAGCTGAAAACTGCAGATCAACTTTCTCCTCGATAGTTCTGGCACATTTTATGCCCAACTCTTTAAGGATTTCCTTTAATTTCTCGATTTTTGGTTTGTTCTCCTTGTATTTGACTGTGATGAAACGGTCAAGGGTCATCTTTATCCCTTTGCTACGCTGTTTATCAGCCTCAGCAGATAGGCATTTTCCATCACAACCTCCACTCCTTTGTTCCTTGGATTTCCAAGCTCTATCTTGGCTTTGATGCCGTGATCTTTTAAGAAGTCATGTAGTTTTGCCTTCAGCATAGAGTATTCGCTCTTCTGTATCAACCCGTAAACAGTTGGCCCCCATGAACTCTGCCCATAGCCGTAAGTATTTTCATGTAAAAAGTCCATGATTAACTTCACGTCTTCTCTGAATTCTCCTCCTTGGTAATCCTCAAAATGCTTTCCAACTAACCTTTGAATTTCACTCAAATGTTTTCCGAAGGTTTCAATGTCCCTTTCTTTTAGAGCTGGCAGAAGTCCAAGCAGAATTCTGTGGCTTATTTCCTTTGCAATTTCGGGTTTACCTCTAATGCTTGCCATTATAGGCTTTTCCTCCTCTTCGTCAAATCCTCTCTTAACTTGAGGAATCACCAAAAGAAAAGCCCAGTTCTCAGGGAACTCTTCCCTAAGAATTAAAGGCGGGATTCCTTCCTTAACCCCACCATCAATAACAAAGCCGCCATATTTGAAGGTATAAATTCCAGTACCGCTGTTTTTTCCTCTTCCAAAAATTTCAGCCAGCTCTTCAATTTCAGCATTTATGTTGTTCAGCTTTGCTATTCCTACACCAACAGCTAAGGAGAGCTGAGTTGTTGATCCTAAGCCAATATGTCTTGGGATTGCCTTTCTGACTTCAACAAGATAGTTAAAGCCCGTGCTAAAATGTTTATTCATCCTTCCAATGATGAATTTAATCGTTTCTTTGTCTTCTCCTTCAGCCCTAATTTCAAGTTTTTCATGGGGCATGAGCTTTATCTCGTAACCTTCTTCAAGGGCAACACCTAAGCTTCCAAATCTCCTTCCCAAAGAACCAAAGGGGTCAATTAAACCTAAATGCAGTCTTTTTGGTGTTTTGATTATCATTGGCACCACCATATTGGATTCGAAAGCTGCCTTTTTAATTCATTTGCCATTGCGTGGACATTGGAGCATTAAGTTTTCTGCATTTTGATCACCTGAATAAGGTTTAACAG
>CAZTOS010000094.1:0-5584 GCA_964615185.1 uncultured Thermococci archaeon | reverse complement strand
CGAGGGCCGGTAGCTCAGCCTGGTTAGAGCACCGGGCTTTTAACCCGGTGGTCGCGGGTTCGAATCCCGCCCGGCCCGCCAAAATCATCTCAACTTCTTTTGGAAGCAAGTTTTCGCGTGAAAGCCGCATTATAACAGCCTCCTCAATGAATTGACTCCTATTCTTTGTGACTTTATCCAAAACCTCGAGCACCAACGGGTCAATTGTGATGTGAACAGGTACTCTAACCCTCCCTTTGCTTTTTCGAGCCATATCAATGCCTCCTCTGGTGTGGCCACACATGGCCACGTGTAGCCACACTGTACCCTGTGTTCTATAGTATATACTTTGGAGTTTATGAGCATTGGGATCACCACAAGTCTTTCAAATCGCCGATTTCAAACTTCCACATGCGGATAAGGTTCTCAAGCCTTGTACAGAATTTGTCTGAAAGCTTGTAATATCCTCTGTCTTCTCTCAAGAGACCAAGCGCAAGCATTTTCTTGATGACTCTGAAGTATAGAACGGCGTCAGAGTCTTTAAGTCCAAGCTCTTCTCTATATGCATCTTTCCACAGCATCTTGTTTTTCTTCAAATACTCCACAATGCTTTTTGCAAGCTCTAACGTTTTACCTTCAAAGAGCAGCTCTAAAACACTCTGCGGAGGTTCATAAACAGGAATTCTTAACATCACATGGTCTGGAAATTTTCTTGGCCTTGGCATGATAACACCACCTATTATTTAGTTCACATAAGGTGTATATTTCACTGTCCAGGGCGCTTCACAGCCAGGTGTGCATACAAACATGAGGTGTATATTATGCTGGTCCATGCAGTGATTGAGGTTGCTTGCTGGCGAAAGATATTGGGAGAAAAATGATAATAACATGAAGTTGTTATTATGCATCTTCAACACCTCTCAGTTTTTTGCACATCCACGTTGCTCCTTCCACAATCGTTGCCAAGGCCAGATAAACAACTGTAGCAAAGCCTCCAAAGATTACTGCCGCAATTATATCTTCTTTTTCAACTAAAGCGAATGCAAAAAGACTGTAAATTAAGAATAAATATGCTATTGTCGATGAAGCAAAAACCATCAAAGCCGTGTAAGCTTTTAAGAATTTCATGGTTCTTTTCCCTCCAGGAAGTTGATCCACAGTTTCACTGCATTTTCAATGCTAATCAATGCATCCTCAACAGCTCTTGGAATCTTGTAACTCTTCGCCTCTTCCACATTGAAGAGAATAGAGTACAGTGTCCCAAGCAGATTACTTAAGTTAAACCACTCCACATGCTTGCCAACATCCCATTTTTCTCCCCTCAAAGCCTTCTTGAATGCATCCCTAACATCCCCAAGCTCCACCCATACTCTACCATACTCATCCTCCTGTATAACATCAAAGTATTTCTCAGGATGCGCCTCCAACTCATCAAAAAGAACATCAAGAAACCTAACCACGCCCATCACGCTCCTTCCTCACTAATGTGACTTTTAGACACAGTCCTAACTCTTCCATTAAGCCTTGACACACTCCAAATTCTTCCTGCAACCAATCCCATATCTTGTCCTCAAGTTCTCCCATTGTGTGTTCGTCCAAAAACTCTCCATCTATAATCAAACTTCCAAGCTCCATCACCATCACCCCTTTACGAACTTCAATTCAAGCCCGTCCTCGGCGGCAAACAATGAGTATAATTCATAGCCATACTTCTTCATCCTCTTGACAATTTCTTCAAAATCATCTGCAAGCAATGCGTCTTCAGAGTATATACAGATCGTGTACTCCTTCCCTTCCTCAAACTCTTCCTCTTCGATCACTATTTTGAAAGATATAAGGTCTGGAACCTCAAACTCAAACTTCACCATACTCATCACGCTCCTTCTCGGCTTTCCACCTAAACGGAGGCTTATAAATCCTGAAATTCATCCTATCCTCGAGATACCTGTATATCTCCTCCAAAGCAGTTTCAAGAGCATCCACTTCTCCCCTTGCTTCCACTTCAATCTCAATCGTTACCTTCCACCGAGCCACGGCTCTCACGCTCCTTTTGTAGTTCTTTGAGAACTAATACTTTCTTCAACTCTTTCTTTGCAACCTCAATGCGCTTTTCTAAACGAGTCAAATCTGCTTCAAGCTTTTCAAGTTCATCAGTATTAAGTCTAACAATCTTAGCTTCAACGAGAATCTCTATCATCTTGATTGTGTTCTTAATCAAACCAATGGCATCCTTTTTTGCTTGTGAAAATGTCACTGGCTCATTGTACTCAATCTTCCACCACAAATCCCCAACCCTAATTTGTTGCGCTTTAATACGAGCCACGGCTCTCACGCTCCTTTGGTAAAACACCAAGTTCTTTTGCGATTACTAAGGCTGTTGTTTCTTTTCCCAACTCTTTCTCCATTGCATCTATTATTCTCCCCTTTGTTCCGACTATCAGGTTCATAAAGGCCTCAGCTCTTGCTTTCTTGAATTCTTCCTTATTGCCAATGTAATAATCGTGTGCCTTCATGAAAATCCTCAAAAATCTTGAATATTGCTCTTCGCTTAGCACCATGCCATTCCAGTCATCTGCAATTAATATATCACTTGCAGGAATGTTGATGTAAGAATCTATGATAACTCTATCTGGAACGAATATTCTCAACCAAATGTCTGTTGAAGGAGTGTCTAAAGCAAACTGTATCACATCTCCACCATCATACTTTTCCATCTTAAGCTGATTGACAAGAATAATGTTCTTCGTGAAGTACTCATTCACATAACGCTCAAACTCATCAAGAAACTCATCAAACGTTTCAAACTTTTTCCATTCATGAGCCACCACTCTCACGCTCCTTTTCATACCATGTTCTTTTCCATTCCCAATCTCCTTCATATTGCACATCCTCAACTAATCCGCACTTTTTACACTTTCTTGTATATTGTCCCTCGTACCAGTCCCCGTATGCTTCAAGATATTCCCATTCATGTTTGCATTCATTCATGGTTATCACGCTCCTCTATTTTGAGCTTGAAGTTTTTTACGCCGTATTCTTCACGAAGTCTGTCAAAAAATGTAGTGATTTTTGCTACGAGATCCGCATTAGCACCTTCTGAGATTTTTCCTTCAAGTTCATAGTCAAATGAAACCGTGTACTCTAACTTAGCCACCCCGCTCAGACCTCCCTAAAACTGTTCCCAATCTATGATTTTCTTCAAGAAACTCTTTAAGAAAATCAAATATTCCCTTCATCCACTGAGATCTATACATAACACTGTTCCTACATATCTCAAGTTGTCCTGTCCTGATTATTTTCTCTTTCTTCCTAAATATTCCCCTCTCAATTTCCTTGACAAGTGCCTCAACAACTACACATACGTCCCCATTATCCTTGAACTCCGTCCATTTTGGCTTTAATTCAATTACAATATTTTTGTTTATCACAAAGCTAATAACACTGTCGTTTTTTTCAACCATCCCCGTCA
Organism: uncultured Thermococci archaeon; assembly: GCA_964615185.1. Classification (GTDB taxonomy): domain Archaea; phylum Methanobacteriota_B; class Thermococci; order Thermococcales; family Thermococcaceae; genus Thermococcus_B. The sequence goes on along the minus strand of CAZTOS010000094.1, from coordinate 2,136 downwards.
AGCCTCCTCTTCTTCCCATTTGAAAATCTTTACAACAATCTCTATCTTTTCCTCTTCGAAATTGGGCATGTATCTAAGCTGTTCCCTTATTTTGTCGAAAATAAATTCTCCAAGCTCATCAACTGAATATTGTTGCAATTGCCAACTTGCAACAATAAAACCTCCTAAGTCTTTTGCTTTAGCCATTCAAACCACCTCCTTTCCAAAGATTAAGTCTCTGAGGTATTTGACTAATTCATCGTGATCGGCGAGTTTTGTAACTGCTCCTCGCCTGATCAAGGCGTAATAGTCATAAGTCTCCCTCTCCTTGCTCCCGAGCCATTCAAACCTAACTGGCGCCCGCTTAACACTCCAAGCATAGAAGTAATCCCCACCCCAAGCTTGAACCCTGACAAGATAATGAACGTCAATGCCAGTCCTCTTGACAAACTCCATGTAACCCTCATATTGTCTTCCATTCACCTTGACATAACCACCGTAATTGACCACATCCTCCCTGAGCGTCTTGATCTCAAAAGCCATCCTGATAACACCATCCACAATGACAAGAGCATCCACATCCATAACACTAAGCGAACGCCTGCCCTCCGAAAGCCTTTTGGCGTCTTCCAAAGCCCTACTGAACTCCAACCTGTTAAACACATCCTTAGAGTGACGAATAAAGAAAGTCTCAAGCTGATGAAGCGGAAACGAAGAATCATAAACAAAAGCCGTTCGAGAAGCCATCAAATCACCTCCTTTTTCTTTACCTCAAAATCAAACCTGAGTTCAATCGCTCCTCTGAGTGAATCACGTCTTGCCAAGTAATCCGCCACCGCCCCACTTGCATCACTAATTAATGCGGCAAGTGCCTTCCTGAGCGCTTCCTCCTCACTGCATGCCTCACAAACGTATGTATGCTGAATCTTGACAACATACTCCCCCTTTATGCTCATCGCCTCCACCTCTTCACCACTATTGCCCTCTTCTCCCTGCTCCACTCTGCCTTCACCCAATGCCCACGCCTCAGAAAATCCGAAAGAGAGTAAATGAACTCCTTGAAATCCTCATAAGGCACTCTCTTCCTCAGCTTGATGAGGTAATCCTCCCCGCTTACAATGACCTTCACTGGAATGGGCTGCTGCTCAAGGAACTCAATGAGGCTTTCAAGAGGAAGGTAGTGAGCGTTTTCGGGAATACTGTCATCATCAATCAGCACCTGAACCTTCTGAGCATTCCACTCAGCCATTGCCCTGGCGATGATATCCTCCTCTTCCTGGATTGTGAGAGTCTTGACTTCGCTCATGCTCTCACCTCCAGGGTTTTGATGGCTTTTTTCCTCACCCTGCCAATCTCGGGTCCTTTCAGAATGACAAGATGGTTGAAAGGTAACTCCTTCCTGTCCGCAACCCTAAGCACATTCCCGAACAACTCCAGATAACGCCCCTTGTAGTAGAACCCAAACGAACCATTGTCAAAATAATCAATACGAGCAGGAATTCTGCCCCGCCTGAGCTCACCCACAACCTCCAAAGCCAAATCCCTAAGCGGCTTCCAATCACCCTTCGAACCCTCAATAACAATCATGCAAACACCTCCTCATCTCTCCCCTCTTCCAGCTCGTCCCATTCGATCTCTTGCCCTGCAGTCTTTCTCTCAACACCCTCAAGCAGAAGGCCAGCGATGGCTTTGATAGTGAGCAAGTAGTCCTGAGCAGTTCTTCTACTCATGTTGAACCTTGCAGCAACTTCATCAGGATCAGCAGAAAAGCCCCAACCCCATGATGCAGAATCAAGGAATTTCTGCAGATCATAGCTCTTTTTGTACTTCAAATGCTCTTGCTTGCAGAATTCAAGAATCTCAATGAGCTTTCTCAAGGATTGCACTCTAATCTTCTCTTTTTCATCTCTCCAAGAATAGCCGAACATTATGCCATCCCTCCAAGAGCTACAAAGTCATAACCCGACCTCGCAAGTCCTACACCGTCACAATATGACCAGCAGATCCAGGAGTCATAATCTGACATTCCAGGTCCCGGGAAGTCACCATCTGACTTAAGGATCCTAAAGTCATACTGTGACCAAAGGTAGCTGCTCAGTCTGGTCATAACATGACTTTTCTGGACCATCATGCCCCCTCACCCCTTTTGAGGTAGTA
>CAZTOS010000093.1:0-6131 GCA_964615185.1 uncultured Thermococci archaeon | reverse complement strand
AAAGCTTTTATATCGGTCTCATCAAGCATGTCTCTAAGCTCTTTCACAAGCCTTATCGCATCGTCTCTGCTCAAATCAACGTAAAGAATTTCTCCTGGATGGATGTGCCTTCCAACGATAGGCCCCTCGATGGCAATGGCAACGGCTTCACCTTTTTTAGCCTCTTGGAGGAAGTCATTCTTTGACTTGATGGATTTTATTGTCCCGACCTTATGTCCGTTTTGCTTTATTAGGGTGTAGCCAGGCTTAATTCTCCCTTCAAGAACCTCAATACCAACTATTGCCGGATGACTTCTCCTGAAGACGTAACGCTCATCTGGGAACAGTCTTATAACTCCTGGGAATCTTGTCTTGGCCAAAAGCTCCTTTTTCTTCTTCTCTTCTTCCGCTTTTATCCATGCTTCATAGTCCTCAATTATCTTATAGATGATGTTCCCAACGAATATTGGCACTCCCTTGGCCTTTGCAATCTCCTCAGCATCTTCGTTGACTTTGACGTTGAATCCAAGAACGACACCGTAGAGAGGCTTCTCCTCTTTTACGCTTAAAGCCTCCATGACATCGGTTTTGCTTATGTTCCCGACATCAGCTTTTCTAATTGGGATGTTCTTCTCCTGGAGCTCCTTGCTTAACGCTTCAAGGCTTCCGAGAGTGTCAGCCTTAACTATTACGCCAACCTTGTCCGTGCTTATTACAACGCTCTTAATCTGGTTAAGAATTTCTTGCCTCGCTTTCTCAATCTCTTCCTCGCTTCTGCATGCTATCACTGGTGAACCTGCTAAGGCTTCCTCCAAATCGGGTGCGGCTATCTTAACACCCGCCGCTGCAACAACTTCATCAACTTGGTCAAACCTGAACCTTGGGTCTCTAATCTCATCCAAGGGCTTTGGTTTAAGCAATGCCCTGATTTTTGTTACTATTGCCTTGTCCTTTCCACCGACAACTATGATATCATCCCTGTGGAGTGTTCCATCATAGATTATGACGTCAATAGTTGTTCCCAGTCCTGGCTCCTCCCTAACCTCAAGGATTGTACCCCTCGCTGGGCCTTCAACCTCAATCTTGAGCTTTTTCTCCAGGTATTTCTGAGATAAACCAGCTATGAGGACTAAAAGCTCTGGAACGCCTATTCCATACTTGGCTGAAATTGGAACGATTGCCAACTCCCTTGTAAAGTCTTGAACTCTATCAAACCTGTTTGCTTGGAAGCCTATCTCATAGAACTTTCCAATAAGCTCCCAGAGTTTTGTCTCAAGCTCTTGCACAGCTCTCTGATCTTGCTTTTTGATGTTTACCAAGAATGGCTCCCATTCTTGGATTTTCCAACCTTTTATACGGTCAATCTTGTTTGCAGCAACTACAAATGGTGTTTTATATCTTCTCAGGATTTCAATGCTCTCAATTGTCTGGGGCTGAAAGCCCTCATTTATGTCAACAATGAGAATAGCCAAATCAGCCAAACTGCCTCCTCTCGCTCTCAAGCTTGTGAATGCCTCGTGACCGGGAGTGTCAATGAACAGCAAGCCAGGAAGCTTTATCTCGCCTTTCCAGAGCTTTAAGAGAGGCCCAGCAATTTGCTTAACAACATCGATAGGGACTTCGGTTGCACCTATGTGTTGGGTTATGCCACCAGCTTCTTTGGCAGCAACATTTGTTTTACGGATTTTGTCAAGTAGGGTGGTGTTGTGAACCAAAATTCCATTGGCTATGAAGTTGTGCGTTTCTGTTGTGAGGTCATAGACATAACCATCGTATTCAATTTCTTCAATGCTTTCTACTGGGACAAAAGCTAAGTTTTCAATGAGATTTTCGACATAATCAACATCTTTTGAGTCGAATTCTTGATTTCTCCAGACCTCAATCAGCTCTCTGCCGAGTTCTGTGAGCTTTCCATCCTTTATCAGCCCGTCGGCTTCAAAGGCTTTGAGATAGTTGTAATTCCTTCTTGAACCCTCAAGAGTGCTGAGCTTTTCATTGAGATTCTTTGAACCTCTCCTGATTGTCTGAAGAACCCTCTTGAGAATTTCGTAGCTTGGAATTTCTGAGCTTTCATACTTTGAGTAATAGGGAATTTCATTGTTGAGTTCGCTCCTTGTAAATCCGAATAATAGCCTCAGTCGCCTGATTTCTTCCTGAATTGGATAAAGCTCACTCTTTTTGCTCTTCCTGATTATTTCATTAAGTCTTTCAGCTTTGGCTTTTACTGTAAATCCAATGTGCCTCCTGAATTCACTGAGGTTTCTCCTTCCCGAAATTATCAGCGTCCAGTATCCTTTATTCTCATAAATCTTTGACAGAATTCCAAACCTGAGAAGCACAAGGGTGAGCTTTTCAATGAACTCCTTAGATGCACTCGTTACCTCAATTCTGGTGTCTTTTAAATTAACGTAGGCATCTGCATCGAAGTAGCCTCTAATGAACTCAGCCACAAGGTCTTTCGGAGCTATGAAGAGAACTTTTGGAACCCTAATGGTGTAAGCTTTTTTCCTTTCGGGATATTCAAATAACAGCTTAATGAATCTAAGCAATGCATTTTTCGCTTTTCTCAGCTCTATTTCATAAGAGGTTTTTCTCTTAACCCTGACAAGCTCTACACCAAGGGGTTCAAGACCTTTGAGCCTCTTGGAGACCCCCTCATCATTATTTGTTATCTTTTCTTGGCTCCCATCACCAAACATCATCCCGGCAAAGTAAAACACAACTTTCCATTCATCCTTGCTTTTTGGCATTTTGAGATAATACAGAGGTTTTCCAGAGCGGTGAACCCCTGGAGTAAAGGCTATCTTCTCAATGCTGTCTTGGAGGTTCAGCTTTTCAATATCCTCTTTTCTGAAGACGTTTTTTTGAACTTTGTATGTCTTATATCCATTAAAGTGCTTTCTAATTTTTTTAAGTTTGTTTTCATTCAGCTTCGCAATTAGCTCTTCCGTCAGAATTTTTGAGTAAACGAACTTCATAAAACGCTCATAGCTTTCATTTCCTTCAATCCTCTTTGGAATTGCAACATAATCTCCAGGCTTAAGTTGATCAGCTCTCTTCCATCCTTTGTTTGTCAAAAATGGATGCTCTGGAGTCACACTGACAGAGTGCCAGTTTTTAAGTTTTACTTTGAGGACTTTACCTTTATGTCTTATTCTCCAAATGTAGGGGCTTCTAACCCTCTGAATAGTCCCATCCTGAGCTATAACATGGACATCAACGTTGAGTTTTCTGATTTCTTTTTCCTTGTCTTTAACGATGACTTCATCCCCAAGCTTAAACAGCTCTTTTAATGTCATCTCACCAAGTTCTGGAACTATCACCCTTTCCTCCGGCAGGAGGCACTTTCCATGATCAACATGACCAAGAACAGCTATAATTGGTTGTCTAATTCTTTTCATTTTTCTCACCCCTAAGCTAAACTGGTGGTGAAGTTTTTAAATTGTTCGGCACAAAGATTAAAAACCACAATGATAATTTAGTACGGTGATGTGATGGTAGGAGTAATACTCGGAACGATTTTTGGGATTATCTTTGCACTGCTCATTGGAAAGTGGAAAGGAAGAGGGGAGGAGTTAATAGCGGCAGTTCTTGCAATTCCTCTCTTTACTTATGCTATTTCTCTCCCGGTTTTGGGTATCTCTACCCAAGATGCAGAAGTTGTTGCATCCACTTTTCTTGGAGATTTCTCTTTTGAATCTTTAGTGAGCATTCAAACTTTTCTGGCAGTTATTATTGCTATCTTCTACGCAGAGATAAGGTCAAAACAAGCGCTGAGCATAGATGAGTTCATTTCAATTTCCCCTTTAATCTGGACACTGCTTGCCTCAGAGATAGGACTCTCAGCAGGGGTCGAAAAAACCATGCTGATTTTAGGTGCTATTCTGAGTCTTATCTTAATTCGGTTATCAGAGAGAGATCCATTTAAATCTTTAAATGCAAAACCCTGTACAGGAGCGTTCTCAGAACTCGTTGAGGCGTTAGGGATTAAATGCTTCACTGATGAAGAAAGCCTAATGGTAGCATTAACAGAGAAAGCTCTTTTAGTTGGAGGAAAAACAGCAAGAGAATTTCCGAAATTAAATGAACTTGTTTACTGTCTGGTTAGATCAAAAAGAACTCCCAACAGAATAGAAAAGACAATGAACTATTTGCTACTATTTTCTCCTGCAGTGTTAGTTGCTCTTGTCAAACCTGGACCAATGGCAATGTTTCTTGCGGTAGCAATTGCCTACTCCATTTATGTAATTTTTGCCTTCAATCTTGTCAGAAAAAGCAGGAAGAACAGACCTAACTTCTGTGAAGAAGTTTTTAATGAGTATTCCCAATTTATAAGAGAGAAAAAGAGTGGAAGGATGAGATTTGTGTTAGGCTGACTCTTCAAATAATTTACCCAATCCACTCGCCCTTCTCCTTATCCCAGTGCGTCTTATAGAACCAATCGGCAGCTTTTGAATATTCAAAGATTTCCTCGGGCTTGAAGTAGAGGTTTATCTCACGTTCAGCGCTCTCTGGGCTATCGCTTGCGTGGACAACATTGTAAATTGCATCTCCAACATCCAAACCCAAATCCCCTCTTATTGTTCCTGGCTCTGCATCTTTTGGATCAGTTGCGCCGGCCATCTTTCTCACAACACTGATGGCGTAGCGGCCTTCAACCACCATGACGACGCTTGGAGCCTTTGTTATATAATCAATGAGAGCATTAAAGAATGGCTTCCCTTTGTGCTCCTCATAGTGCTTCTCCGCCAGCTCTCTATCGATGTGAATCATCTTCATTCCAACGATTTTAAGACCCTTCTTTTCAAATCTTGAGGTGATTTCTCCGATTAACCCTCTAACAACGGCATCTGGCTTTATTATAACTAATGTGCGCTCAACCTTATTGTCAGCCATTGGCAACACCAGAAGAGCTTAGCATGAAGTGTTAAAATGCTTTTTGGTATGGTTTTAATAAGTTTTTAAATTCCAGAAAAGTTTGTGGCAAAAGCAGAAAAAGAACAAAAGGCTCATCTTCTCCTTCTGCTTCTTGCTCTCTGAAGCCTTGCCTCTTGGAATGCCTTTGTCCACTTAAGCTTTCTTGGGTTTCTGCCCATGAGGAAGTACTTTTCACACTTGCTTGAACAGAAGAAGAAAACTCTGCCATCGTTTCTGACGAACATCTTTCCTGTTCCTGGTTCGAATTCCTTTCCACAATATGAGCAGACATTCCACCTTGCCATTTACATCACCTTGCCTTAATCTCCCTTGCTTCTCTTTCGGTCTCTCTGAGAATGACAATGTCGCCAACTCTCACTGGGCCTTTGATGTTTCTTCTGATGACTCTTCCCTTATCTCTGCCCTCTAAAACTCTAACTTTAACCTGAGTAACGCCACCCGTAACTCCAGTCCTTCCAACGATTTCAATAACCTCAGCAGCGTATCCTTCGTCGCTCATTCCTCACACCTCTATGATAGCTATAAAAACCTCACTAAATGACCTTTAAATCTTTCGACGAGTGTGAATGTAAAGGTAAGGAAGAGGGAGCTCACTTCATAAGCTCCCTAACCTTCATAGCGATTTCCTCAACAAGCTCACGAGCCTTACCAGGCTCGATTATAGCAACACTTGCCGCAGAGACTTCAATACCAGCGGCAGCTCCGAGCTCCTTCTTGCTTGGAACATAAATATATGGAATCTCCTTCTCCTCACAGAGTGGTGGTAAGTGTGCAACAATCTCCTCTGGGTCAACATCCTCAGCAATGATAACGAGTTTTGCCTGTCCTCTCTCAACGGCCTTTGTTGTCTCGTTTGTGCCCTTCCTTATTCTTCCGGTGTCTCTTGCAATCTCAACAGCCTCAAGAGCCTTCTCAGCCAACTCCTTTGGAACCTCAAACTTTACGTAACTTGGCTTTGCCATTTCACATCCCTCCAAAACTTCATCGTTCATCGAGCTGTCAAGATAGCAAAGGAGAATTCAGTTTTTAAACCTTTCCCCGTTTGCGCAGAACTAAAATATTTGCCAGCTGAAGTGTATTTAACTTCTTAAAACTCAACAGAAAAACAGTTTGAGTGGCCGGCGGCGTCCCCGGCTTCCCGCCCCCTCTCGGAGGGCAGTACAACCGGGATCGCTGGCGGGCTTAACTTCCGGGATCGAAACGAGACCGGGTGT
>CAZTOS010000092.1:0-6204 GCA_964615185.1 uncultured Thermococci archaeon | reverse complement strand
TGAAGTATTGTCAGCAACTTAAGTCTAACGCCCCACTGCTTATCCTGACAGTATCCGAGCATGAACCGAAAAATTTATAAATAGCCCAAAGGAACCTATAGATGGAAACAACAAATTGTGACTAAAAGCTATTATGGTATAATTTAAAAAATTAAAGGAGGTGGGCGGAGATGGCCCAGCTTGCAGGACAACCAATCTTAATTCTGCCTGAAGGAACTCAGAGATATGTTGGTAGGGATGCTCAGAGGTTAAACATCCTGGCTGCAAGGATTGTTGCCGAGACCGTTAGAACAACCTTGGGACCAAAGGGTATGGACAAAATGCTCGTTGACAGCCTTGGTGACATAGTAATTAGCAACGACGGTGCAACTATTCTCGATGAGATGGACATTCAGCACCCCGCTGCTAAAATGATGGTTGAGGTTGCTAAGACCCAGGACAAGGAGGCTGGTGACGGTACAACAACTGCCGTTGTTATTGCCGGTGAGCTTTTAAGGAAAGCTGAAGAGTTGCTTGACCAGAACATTCACCCAAGCATCATCGTTAAGGGTTACACAATGGCTGCTGAGAAGGCACAGGAAATCCTTGACAGCATTGCAAGAGATGTTGATGTTAACGATAAAGAGACACTCCTCAAAGCAGCTGTCACTGCAATGACCGGAAAGGCAGCTGAGGAGGAGAGGGAGTACTTAGCAAAGCTCGCTGTTGAGGCGGTTGAGCAGGTTGCAGAAAAGGTCAGCGACAAGTACCATGTTGACATTGACAACATCAAGCTTGAGAAGAAGGAGGGTGGAAGCGTTAGAGATACCCAGCTCATTAAGGGTGTTGTCATTGACAAAGAGAGAGTTCACCCAGGAATGCCAAAGAGAGTTGAAAACGCAAAGATCGCACTCATAAACGACGCAATCGAAGTCAAGGAGACAGAGACAGATGCTGAGATCAGGATCACAAGCCCAGAGCAGCTCCAGGCATTCCTTGAGCAAGAGGAGAGAATGCTCAAGGAGATGGTTGACAAGATCGTTGCAACAGGGGCAAACGTTGTCTTCTGCCAGAAGGGTATTGATGACTTGGCACAGCACTATTTAGCCAAGGCTGGAATCTTGGCAGTTAGAAGGGTCAAGAAGAGCGACATGGAGAAGTTAGCAAAGGCCACAGGAGCTAAGATCGTCACAAACATCAGAGACCTCACACCAGATGACCTTGGTTATGCAGAGGCTGTTGAGGAGAGAAAGGTCGCTGGCGAGAACATGATCTTTGTTGAGGGCTGTAAGAATCCAAAGGCAGTGACAATCCTCATCAGAGGTGGAACAGAGCACGTCGTTGACGAAGTCGAGAGAGCCATGGAGGACGCAATCAAGGTCGTCAAGGACATCGTTGAGGACGGAAAGATTGTCGCAGGTGGTGGAGCAAGCGAGATCGAGCTCAGCGTCAAGCTCGACGAGTACGCCAAGGAAGTCGGCGGCAAGGAGCAGCTCGCCATCGAGGCATTCGCTGAGGCACTCAAGGTCATTCCAAGGACATTAGCAGAGAATGCTGGACTTGACCCAATCGAGACACTCGTTAAGGTCATTGCAGCTCACAAGGAGAAGGGACCAACAATTGGCGTTGACGTCTTTGCTGGTGAGCCTGCTGATATGCTTGAGAGGGGTGTTATTGAGCCAGCGAGAGTTAAGAAGCAGGCAATCAAGAGCGCAAGCGAAGCAGCAGTCATGATCCTCAGAATAGACGACGTCATTGCAGCAAGCAAGCTTGAGAAGGAGAAGGAAGGCAAGGTCGGAGAAACTGGAGGAGAAGAAACTGAGTTCTGATCTCTCTAACTTTTCTTCTTAAGTTTTCTGGTTTTCAGCTTTGCCTTTTACGAAAAGTTTTTCTGAACAGTTGCATAATTCAATGGTGCTTTCCTGCACTACCCGCTTATAAAGGGCACAATTGCTGAAACAATGCATTTGGTTGGTCTTATTGTGATTATAGGGACTGCGGCATTTGTGTATTATGTCCATTCCTTGAAGGATGGGCCTTACAAATACGTTAGACATCCCTTTTATCTTGCTTTCATACTTATGGGCTTTGGAATTGCCTTTTTCTTCGTCAGCATTCTTGGAATATTGCTGAATGCTCTCATGCTTATCCTCTGGAATAAGCTGGCGGAGATGAAGGAGAAGGAGCTGTTGGAATACTGGGGAGAAGAGTATGAGGAGTTCATGAAAACTTGAGGGAGGTTCATTCTCCTTTATTCATTTGGCTACTTTGTCCATTATGCTCTTCATGCCCTTTTCACTGACTCATATACAGAGGCTTTCTTTTTCCGTCTTATGGTTGTTGTTCCTGTAGGCTTTGGCTTTGCACTCCTTATTAGGCATATCTTTGATTTAGACGTTAGCTTTTGGGCTCTGTAAAAATAATTTCATAGAGAGTTTCCTTCTTACATCAGCACTTTCTTTTCCGAGTCCTTTTCTTCACTTATACCAAATTGAGCATCATGGATTACCTTCCTTAAACCCTCAGATGAATATTTCATTCATATTCTTTTCATACTTGGTTTTTGCCATCTATGCATTTGTTCTCTTCCAGGCATTTCCTCTGGAGATTCTCAGGCCATGTGGAAGGATGTGGCTTCTTGTAGTGCCTTTCTCTTTATATACGACAGTTACTTCTTCAACGCCGGGACTTTTCCACCTCTTGGAGATTTGCTACTGTTCGTCATTATTTATGATTTATTTCAAGATAAAGAACGTCCTTGGAATTGTGCTCGCTTACCTTTTGATAGCTGAATGGGATCCTTGGTAGACCTTTGGGTGGTTTTTTGGTGCTGAAGCTCTGAAAATAGCCACATATGTTAGGATGAGAGTATCTCTCTTGACTCTTGGGATACTCCTTTTAAAAGCTGTTAAAAGGAGGATGTAGTGGTGTTAAACTTTCTAACCTCCTTCTTAAGTCTCGAGCCGAAAACTTAACACTTTTATACTTTTCCGAAATAAACCCAATAGAGGGTGAGAAAACTATGGAAGTTATTGAGGCTATTTATGAGAACGGTATTTTAAAGCCGCTAAAGAAGCCCAATCTCAAAGAGAAGGAAAAAGTGATCCTTGTAATAAGGGGGAAGGTCATTGATGATTTCATTACCCTTCTTGAAAAAGCTTAGCAAAAGAGTTCCAAAAGTTGAAAATGCCTCTAAACTTTCGAGGGATAGGGCTTATTGATGGCTGAATGTTTTTCTCTTCAGTGGCATTGACTGTGTGCCTTAGAAGATTTCTTACCTATAAAAGAAGAAAAAACTTAAAAAGTTAAAAAGTGAAACATGCAAGCGTGACACTAAAATGAGAAACTGGAGAAGTGCAATCATTTTTGGTGTTCTTTATGCAGTTATAATTAGCTGGGGTCTCGAACTGAGCCTTGATAGAATATTTAGGGTCTTCTTTGGTTCTGGAATAGCATATAAAGTCACGACGTTATGGGGAATAAACGTTCTTAGGATTCTGTTTATGTTTTCCTTCCTCAAATGGTTGAATCTCACCTGGAGCGATTTGTGGAGAGGGAAACTCTCATTTAGACAACTTGGATTGGCTGTTCTCTGCATCCTTCCTCTGTTGCTTCTAATTGATATTCCGGCGCTCATTATGAAGAGTTACCAGCCCCAAATAGTCGGGGAGTACCAATACTTCCTGGAACTTGCATCTGGAGGGAGAGGTTTGGCTTTGTTAGCACTCTTTTCGCAGTACGTTTACTACGTTATAGAAGTTTTATCCGTTAATATGCTCTATCTTGGCAGTACCAAGTTCATCGGTAAAAGGAATGCGATAGTGATTCCAGTCATCTTTTGGGGTGCGATGCATATTTTCCAGGCTCTTAGCAGACCGCTTCCCATAGCAATAGCGGTTGCAATTCTTACTTCAATAGAGGCTGGAATAGCGTACTGCTATGTTTATAAAACTGACAACATGAAGGGGCCAATATTAATGTTCCTCATCATAGTTATATTTGCGATATAACTTGGTGCAATCTCTCACTCTCTTGTTAGTCCAAATACTCTATTTCTTTCTCAAGCCTCTTCAGCTTCTCCTTGGCTCTTCTCAGCTGGGCATTGGCTAAGTCAACTATCTTTGCAATGTACTCTTCACCTACCCACAGCCCTCCGTTTGCTCCAAGAGGAACGTCCATTCTTTCTGTTGACCTTATCTCAACTACAAGCTTCTTGTGGCTGATGCTCTTGATGTTTGAATGCTTGAAACCACAATTCACAGCTAAATTTAAAAGCTCAACGGCATCTTCCAATGTTTTGGCAGAAACGTGAATTATCGGGCTGTGAAGCATGAACCAGAGCATTCCTGAATCGTGCTTTTTGACAGCAGATAAAACTTCTTCAAGAGAAACTTCTCTGTGCCACTTGCCAAGCCATTCAGCGTTAACCTTATCTCCAAACTCCGGCATCTGCATTACGGTTATCCTTCCAGAACATGAGGATGTTGTGAAATAATTTGGAAGTGAGTTTATTTTCTCTAAAAGAGGTATTATGTCTTCATCAACCAATCCTTTTTCTAAAGCCTCTTTCAAGCTTTCCAGTGCTTTTCGCTTTTGGAGTTCAAAGTTTTTCTCATAGAGGAACATGAAGGTAAATTTGTGGAGGCATTTAAAAAGATTGATGTACTTTTAAACAAAGGATATGAATATCCCATGCTCTCTTACAAACTCCATGAACCTCTTGTAAGTTGGATGTGCACTTAAGGTCTCGCTATCTCCAATAGCTATTAATTTGCGCTTTGCCCTTGTTAGAGAAACGTTTAACCTTCTTAAATCAGTTAAAAATCCAAGCTCACCTTTTTTATTGGAGCGAACAAATGAAAGGATAATAGCCTCTTTTTCTCTTCCCTGATACCCATCAACGGTTTTTACTTCAATTTCGTCGTTTTCTATGAGTGAGCTTATCAAATCTCTTTGGTCATCATAAGGTGTTATGACACCAATTAACTCTGGCTTAATTCCCATTCTTAGCAATCTCTGTACAATCTCCTTAACGAGTTTTGCCTCCAGTGGATTCTCCCTTGAAAGCGAACCTTTTCTTTGCCTCTCCCACTTTTCTGGATGTTTGGATGTGTCAACAAAAATCAATGGCTCTTTTGGATTTAAGATGGAATCCCAAGGCTCTCCAAAATGGAAAACTCTAATGCCCAAATCGAGCAGAGTTATATTTTTAACGCAATCATAAGCCTTAATTTTTCCATTGTAGAACTCCTTGCTTGGGAACTCCATGAGCCTTTCATTCATTCTGTACTGGATTTCAAGCATCTTTGCCTTTGAGGGATAAAGCCTAATAAGCTTTTCAAAGAGCGTTTCGCTGAGCTCTTTGGCATCTTCACTCAAAATCATTGGAGGCAATTGTTTATGGTCGCCAGCTAAGATGAATTTTTTGGCTTTTGCTATTGGAATTAAAACACTAGGAATAGTTGCCTGTGAAGCTTCATCTATAACAGCGACATCAAAGTTAACGTCTTTTATAAACTCAAGAGCCGCTGAAGAGTTTGTGCTTAAAACGACATCAGCTTGTTCTATTATCTCTCTTATTATTTCCTCCTCAAGTTTTTTAGCCTCATCATACAGCTTTTGAACTTTCTCGTTGAATGCTATCCATTGAGCCATTGATTTTACAACTCTTGCCGGAACGCCTCTTGCTCCAATTCCTCTCTCTGCAAGCCTTAGAATTTGCCTATCTGTAAAACCTCTCCGCCATTGGGGCGTTGGTTTTGTATATTGATCTCTGAGCATTGCCAGCCTCTCAGCCTTACTCCTAAGCTCTTTTACTCTTCTATACTTTTCGTGGGCCTCAACTTGGTAAGCTAATGTTGATTCCTTTAGGTGCTTTGACACCCTGGAAGGGTGTCCTAAGCGAACGAGCTTAACTTTCCCCCATAAGCGCTCGACTAAGTTATCAACAGCCACGTTGCTCTCTGCAGTTACCAAAACTTTCTTTCCTCTCTTTACTTCTTGGAGAATAACTTCAGCGATTGTTCTTGTCTTTCCAGTGCCAAAGGGGCCGTGTATCAGGAAGAAGTCCTCACTACCTAGAGCCAAGCTTACAGCTTTCTTTTGGCTTTCATTTAGCTGCTCATCAAATGGCTTAAATTCAACCTCAACACTTTCTTTGGACTTTTCTAACCCAAGAGCAAACCTTAATGCTCGCTTTCCGCTTTCACTGAGCTTTCCAAGGTT
>CAZTOS010000091.1:0-6280 GCA_964615185.1 uncultured Thermococci archaeon | reverse complement strand
GTGGTGTTCATTGATGAGATTGATGCTATAGCACCAAGAAGAGGAACTGACGTGAACAGAGTGACAGACAGGCTAATTAACCAGCTTCTCACAGAGATGGATGGGTTGGAGGAGAATAGTGGGGTTGTTGTTATTGCGGCAACCAACAGGCCTGACATTTTAGATCCGGCATTACTTAGGCCTGGGAGATTTGACCGCTTGATTTTGGTTCCAGCACCAGATGAGAAAGCAAGATACGAAATTCTAAAAGTCCATACAAGGAGAATGCCCTTAGCGGAAGATGTAAACTTAAAAGAGCTTGCCAAGAGGCTTGAAGGATATACCGGGGCAGACATAGCAGCTCTTGTAAGAGAAGCAGCAATGAACGCTTTAAGAAGAATTGTTGCAAAAACTTCCAGAGAGCTCATTGAAGAGCAAAGTGAAGAGTTTCTTGAGAAGCTCAAAGTCTCACGGAAGGACTTTGAAGATGCCATGAAAAAGATAAGGCCAAGCGTTACGAAGTATATGATTGACTATTATAAACAGTTCGAAGAGAGCAGAAAAGCACTTAAAGAGAAAAAGGAGATGGATTACTTCACAGGCTGAGTGGGGATTTGTTTTTTTATTTTTCATCTCACTTTCAGTTTCTGATTATGCAGAAAAGATTTTTATACAAAAAACCCGACTAATAGTATAGTTTAAAATTCTGAGGTGGCAAAGATGGTAAAGATAAAGGCTTCAAAGCTTAGGGATGTTGAGCTCATTACAGACACGGGGATAAGACTCGGATGGGTTTATGATTTGAGCTTTGATGAAGAGACCGGAGATTTGCTTGTAATTGTAGCTGAACCAGATGAAGATTTAGATACAAGTGAATTTGTCACTGACCATGAGGGGTTGCTTTTAATCCCAGTAAGTGCCGTCAAAAGCATTGGAGAAGTGATAATAATTGACTCCTCAAAGTTGGCAGTTAAGTCTAAGCTCAGAAGATTGAGGACTGTGAAAGAAAAGCTCCAGTCTCCTTGATTCTCCTCTGTTTAATATCCTTCGTAAAGTCTATAAGCCAGAAACTTGGGTAGCCCAGCTTCAATTATTTTTCTCACGGCTTTATCAATGTCATACTCAACCCTTTCAAAAATAACCTCTTGAGTCTCTGTATCAATGAAAGCATAAGCAGCCCTCCAATCTCCATCTCTCGGCTGTCCAACACCTCCCGGATTTATTATTCTTCTTCCGTCAATTTCCCTAAGCATCGGCATGTGAGTGTGCCCAATAACTAAGTCATCTTGTTTTACATAGCTCAAAATATCTCTAAGCTCACTGTCTGGGAACCAGGGAAAGAGATATTCATCTAAAGGAGCTCTTGGGGAACCATGAATTATGAGATAGCTCCTTCCAGTGTCATCAGTAAAGATTTGTCTGATGGGCAATCTCCTTAAAAATTCAAGATTCTCAATGCTCATAACTTGCTGATGCCATCTCACAGCTGCTCTTGCATAGGGATTAAATCCCCAATCCATGCCAAAAGCAACAGCATTGTCATGATTTCCCCTCACACAGAGAATTTCTCTCTCTTTCATCCGCTCCTTGAAGAATTCAACAACTTCATTGGGGTTTGCACCATAGCCAACTAAATCTCCCATACAGAAAATTACGTCGGCTTTTTTAACATTCTTCCATACAGCTTGAAGAGCTTCCCAGTTAGAGTGGATATCGGAGATTAAACCAATGAGCATTTACTTCACCAAGAGTTTTTATGCAATGAGGTGTTATAAAGTTTTGAGCTAAGTACCTTGATTGCAAAAACAAATGGTAATATAAATAAACTTCGAACGTTATTTTACAGTGGTGGTGATGTTGAAAAAACTTCATGCTATGGTAATTGGTGTTTTGCTGACTGCTTCATTGTTTTCGACATATTCGTGGTATAGAACTGAGCGTGAGCTGGAAGTTCTTAAGGCGATTCACGAGGAAACTTGGACGAGGGTTTATTTCGTAGTGCATCAAGACTTGTTTGAGCTCAGTTATATGAGCAGAGCATTTGGAGATTTACTTGAGTGCAATGCATCAGAGAAGGAGCTTATTGAATATGCAGAGCATTATTATCTAAGGGCTCGGCATCTTGAAAAGGTTTTTTGGTTGCTGGAGTATGAACTAAGGGATGAAAGTCATAAGTATTACAAACTTGGAAAAGCCTTTGGGACTCTTGAAGAGTTTTTCCTTAACTTGTATTCCAATATTGACGTTGATAAAATTGAAACTGTTTATCAAAATCTTGAAACTTTAAAAGAAGTCTCATCACTTCTTAAAACTCTTAACGAATATACCAATCCGAGGGAAATTCCTCCAGAACTGGCTGATGAACTGTTAAATGTCACAAATAAGCTAAAACTGGTACACACTCAGGGGATGGAAAAATGAAGGAGGATGAAAAAGGAATTTACATCTTTTTCTTGATTGCTGGTATTTTGATGCAATTGTGTATTGCTTCAATGTTTTACGAGTTTGATTGCCACAAACATTAAACTTGGCATTAGTGTACTTGAATTCTTTTGGCCTTTCTTTGCGGCATCCTTAGTATTATCCCCTCTGACCTCGCTACCGGCACTAATTTCAAGAAACAAGTAATCATGATTGATTCAATGAGGGTTCGGAAGGATAATATAACTCCCCTTCTCGGATGAAGAGAACACTTAAATTCTGCTCTGAATCATAGACGATGATTTCACTTTTGTTGGAATCAATTCCCAGCGCCAGAACGGTCGCGTAAACCTCTCCTCCATTTGTAATGTTTCTAATTCCAATTTCAAGAACTGGCAAGGGTAAAACATGGGCGTGAACACATCTGTATGGTGGCTTGAAGTACATCTGATCTGCATAGACCATGAATGCACCAAGGAGCACGAGGATAACACCAGCAGCCTTTTTTCATTTACTCACCAAAGTTAAATAACTTTGGAGGATTAAAAAGTTTATGTCGCTTTTTCTATTTATACCTTTCTAACTTTACTTTATAGCAAAAGGTTTATTATAATCCAAAACTTAGTAATTATGGGTGCAGCTGATGAAAAAACGTTATGTGCTTGTATTATTCTTTATGTTCCTCATCTTTACAGATGGTGCAAGTTCCGTGTATGTGGAGATGTGGAGCTATGATTTAAACAGTGGATTAAGATGGTCTGAAAGGGAGGTTTCAAAAATTGTATTGCTCGGTAATTATGCTCTTCCAGTTGCCTGCAGGCTCTTTGAGTTTGACAAAGTTTGGATATTTAATGAAAGTGGTCTGGTAGCTGAATTCAAACTTCAAAATCCAATACAAATAAGGTCCTGGGAAGACTGCAAAAATATAACATTTATCTATCAAAATGGCACTCTTTTAGTGGTTTATAAAAACGAAACAAAAGAAAAGTTCAGGGTAAACTTGAAGATTAAGAACGTTACCGTCCCAAATTTGAAAGTTCGTTATGGTGGCTCGGATACAATAGAACTACCCAGTGGTCAGTCAAGTGGTTATGTTAAAGTAGTGGAGTCAAATAGAAGTGTTCAGAAAATAATGCTTCCTTACCCAGTTGGAGCGGTTGCTTTATCTGAAAGCGGCATTTTCATTGGAACCAGAGGTTATGAATACTTTAATCGTGCTGGAACTTGGGGCGAAATGGGGCCCTTCCACAGGTATGTGGGAATAGTTTACTTCTACAAGAACGTTCCCGGAGGGTACCTGTCGGTGAAATCCAATGTTAAAGCTAAGGTGATTGTTAATGAAAAAGACAGAGGATGGCTTCCTACTACAATTCCACTACCCGTTGGAGAGTATGATGTAAAAGTAACATCCTTCGGTGTCTCAAAGGGATATCATGTAAAAATAGAAGAAAACAAGAGCACAACTCTGCAGGTCATATATCCGACTGGTTACTTGGAGGTTTCTCTGCCAATTCATGCGTGGATTAAGGTTGATGGAATCACCGTAGGAGACTCCTATCAAAAAATAGAACTTCCAACGGGTAATCATACGGTTACAATTTACTGTATTGGATGTCCTGACGAGAGATATAGCAATATAAAGGCAAACTTCTATGTGGAGATTAAAGCTGGAGAAACTACTAAACTGGAAATCACGAGAGAAATGCTTGGGATAGGAACTCTTGAGAGTAAAAGTACACGAGAGTTATCCCATACCACGAGCATAATTCAAGTTGAAAGTGATAATTCCACAATGACAGTTACATTAACTCAAACACAACCGCAAGAGAACAGAGTATATTCAAAACTTATTATACTTTTCGCTGTGGTTATTTTGGTGGAACTTGTGATTTATTCGTTGCTTAGGAGGAGATAACATGAGAAAACTTGCTTTGCTTGTGTTAGCACTACTACTATTAACATCTCAGGTGAGTGCTGTTTATGTAAGGAGCTGGGAGAAGAAAGTTGATGGCATCGAGGGTGGTTTTCCCGTGATTATACCAAAGATAATAACGGCTGGAAATTACTTTATACCCCTCCGCCCTATCGCGGGTTTCTATATTTTCAATGAGAGTGGAGTCGTTTATGAAAACAAATTCTCTTTCATAGCTGAGGTCGTGAAAAAAGACGACTTGTTGTTGATAAACTTTCATGACTCCGTTGTTCTCTTTAATTTCTCTGGAAAAGTTAAGAGGAAAACAATTCTTCGTGAGAGGTATGTGGGAAGGATATCATTTTTGAGGTATAACCTGGTGGTTCTGAGCCGTAGCGGAATGGTTAGGGTTTTTGATACAAACGGAACTCTCTTGTGGGACAAGAGATTTAAATATGCAAGAGGAATTGTTACGTGCTCTAATAAACTTGCTGTATATGGATTCAGCGGTAATGGATCGCAGGTAGTGATTTTTGATAACTCTTCAGAGCTGAAGTTGAGTTTTGATGGATTTGTTGATGGTGTGAAATGTGCTGGAGATGATTTGTTAATCTTGGAAAGGAATCATTCAGGTTCACGATTGCTGTCTTATTCGCTAGAGGGCACTTTAAATTGGGTCAAAAACTTTGATCGTTTATACATACGGTTGGATGTGCTGTCAAACAGGATTTATATTTCTGATTGGAGAAAAGATTTGCTTATGATTTTTGATCTAAACGGAAACCTTTTGGCCAATTTGACGATTTCTAGGATTACATTGTCAGGTTTTAGACCAATACGTTATGAGATAACGGAAAATGGCATAATCATGGTTTGGAACGATAGGGTTGAAGTTTATTCAAGTGATGGGAAACTTATGAAAACTGTAAGTGTTGGGAGAAAGCAGGTTCTTGGAGCTCAGGTTTATAGGAATACAGTTTTAATTTATGGGGGCTCTCCTACTGTTAAGATTCCGATAGAGAAGCCCTATGGGTTTGTATATGTAATAAATGGCAGTAAGATTGAGCTGATTGAGTTTGCCAATCCAGTTGGATTTGCTGGATTCTTTGGGGGGAATCTAATTGTCATAACAATAGGTTACTTCCAAGAAAAGTTGGATAGTCCCACTGAGGGTCTTACTTATGTTCCAGATTATCGTATTATCTTTTTGAGGAAAGCCACTGGAGGTTATGTAAATGTTGCCTCAAATCTCGAAGGAGACGTTTATATTGATGGAAACTTTGTAGGAAAAACCCCTCTGAGAATTGGATTGATAGAAGGTAGGCATAATGTAACGGTGGAGGCTTTTGGAAACAAGAAAAGCAGAATCATTGATGTCAATAGGAGTATGGACTTAAACATGACTTTTGACTTTGCTGTTGGTATTTTGAATGTTTCGTCAGACGTGAGAGCTTGGTTGAAAATAAATAATAAATCTCTTGGGGAAATTCCTGGCAAATTTTATTTTCTGCCGGGAAATTATAATGTAACTTTCTACTGTTTCGGATGCCCAGGTGCAATGTTTTATTTTGGAGAACTGCACTATGGGGTTAGGATTGAAAAGAATAAAACCACCACGATTTTTGTTAATAGTTCTATCTTGAGAAATCCGATAGGGTACTTGGTGTTTCCTGTGGATACAAGAGAAGTGGTCATTGATGGTAAGCATTTGCAAAATGTTTTTATGTTGCCCTTAAACACCGGAAAGCATGAGATAGAACTTTATGGGAGAACGTTTAGGGTGAATCTCAGCGAAAATGAAATCCTTGCTCTTAAGCTTAATCGTTCAAAGAAAATCCAGAAAACTTGTACCAGGACAATAATGATTTCTTCTGCTCCGTCCTCAAAGATTTTGGTGATTATGTGTCTTGAAATTATGTTGATGCTTGTCCTTCTGTTTTTGATCCTTAGAAGAGTTGTAGGTATAGG
>CAZTOS010000090.1:0-6409 GCA_964615185.1 uncultured Thermococci archaeon | reverse complement strand
TGAAAAGGATATTGTGATTGTAGACAGCGAAGCAGGGGCAGAAGTATTTGGAAGAGGACTGGCAGAGAAATTCGATGTCATGATATGCGTCGCAGAGCCAACCTTGAAGTCTCTAATGATAGCAAGGAAGCTCATAGAAATGGGGAAGCAACTCAACATTTCAAACATATTCCTTGTAATAAATAAAGTTCGCAACTCCCTAAAGGCTTCCCAGCTTTATGCAAAGGTCTTCTCAGATTCAACACCTTATCATCTTGTAATCTTTGATGAGAGCGTAATTCATGCGGATAACGAAGGAAAAGGCATTGATGCAATTCCAAAAGATTCCCCGGTGTATAGGGACATAGAAGCTCTTGCAAAAAGGATATTGGGCATAAAAAAGCGTTCAAAGGTGTTGTAAAAATGTGTCAGTCGAAGATCATAGTTCTTGAAGACGGAAAAGCTGAGGTGGTTATGACGGATGTAACTTTGCTTGAAGTTAAGGACGGGAAGATCATTGTCAAGAATTTACTTGGTAAAGAACTGATTCTTGAGGGATATGAGATTGACTATATTGATTTCATCTCCCACCGGGTTTATTTGAGGCTCTCTACTTAATACCCATTTTTGTTCTATAATGTACGTTTTAACCAAAGGTTTAAAATGAATACATTAGGCAAAGTATATAAACATAACTCCACAGAAAATTTCACAGACGTATGAGTTTCATTTCATGAATAAAAATTTCACCCAATGTATTTCGGGCAATGTAGTGTGTAAATAGACACTTTGCTAAAATCAAGTTAAATTAAGAAAAATTTGGGTGAACAGCAATGGAAACTCAGATGTTGTTAATACCTATAGGTATATTAGTTATAGCGGCACTGATAGGGTTGTCAAAGGCAAAAATAGTTCTCAAGATAGTAAGTACACTATCAGCAATAGCGTCAGTGGCAATGATATGTATTGGAATATTGGGGCTTAAAACAACACTTGAGTTCAAATACAACTTGTTCAATTCACCCTCGCTTTTTACGTCTCTTAAGTGGCTTGTCTTTAGAGTTGATTCACTTTCGGCATTTTTCCTATTGATACTGGGAATTTTAGGTCTCTGTGCGTCAGTTTATGGCATCAAATACATGGAAAAGTATTTTGGAAAAGAAGACATGCGTGTTTACACTTTCAACTATCCAATTTTCCTGCTGACAATGTATCTTGTACTGATATGCTGGGACTTGCTGTGGTTCATAATCTTTTGGGAGCTCATGAGTCTGTTTTCACAGTTCTTGGTTGCATTTGAACAGAGCAAAGAGAAAGCTGTAAAGGCAGCATTCAAGTACTTCTGCATGACAAAAGCTGGAGCCGAGTTTCTTGTTTTGGCTGTTGTGCTAATAATTCTTAAAGTAACAAGCTTCAACGCTAACTATTCTGAAATTACCAGCATTCTGCCGGCTTATCTTTCAGCCCATCCAGGAATGCTCTATGCTTTGACATTCGCATTGCTCATAGGACTTGGAGTCAAAGCGGCTATGGTGCCATTCCACTCATGGCTTCCCGATGCTCACCCAGAGGCTCCGAGCAATGTTTCAGCCTTACTGAGTGGGATTATGATTAAGTTGCCTGTATATATGATGTTTCGCTTTTTCCTTGGCTTTTTCCCAAGAGATGCAAATATTGGTCTCATAATAGCGTCTTTTGGAGTTGTAACGCTGTTCTTTGGCACAATGTACGCTTTGCTCCAGACCGACTCGAAGAGACTCTTGGCATATCACAGCGTCGGTCAAATAGGTTACATCATCCTTGCATTGGGTGCCGGCATCTATCTTATTTCCTCTGGATACGAGCTCTTAGGTAGGGTAGCTCTGATGGCTTCGCTGTATCATACAATAAACCACGCGGCATTTAAGGGTCTGCTCTTTCTGACGGCTGGCTCCGTTATCTATACAACAGGTAGTAGGGATTTAAACTATCTCGGAGGACTCGCTAAATATATGCCTCTAACAGCGGTTTCAGCCCTCATAGGTGCACTATCAATAGCGGGAATGCCATTGTTTAATGGCTTCGTCAGTAAGTGGATGATATACATGTCCACCCTCCCAACGCCGACGCTGATTTCGCTCTTTGGAGCCTTTGCACTCTTCATAAGTGCCGTTACAACGGCATCTTTTATCAAGTACTTTACAGCCATCTTTACAAGACCACCAGCTGAAGAAATTAAAGTGGAAGAGGTTCCTTCCTCGATGTGGGTTTCCCAAATGATTCTGGCAGTCATATGTATAGCCTTTGGGGTATATCCATTCATACCGCTCAAAATGATTTCATCAGCATTAAGCTCAATCGGAATAACCGTTGACTTAGGCGCCTTAATAGTCTACCCCTCGCTCGTTATACCAAAAGTTGGCAGTTATTCGCCAATAATACTTTTTGCGTTCATGTTAATTTCAACACTAATAGCTTTGCTGCTTATTCCATCGAGAGGCAATGCTGTGCCAACTTGGAAGACTGGGAGAAGTGAAGACCTCAACGTGAGCATGCCAGCTGATGGATATTACAAGGATTTCGAGGAGGCTTTCAATGAAGTTTACCTCTTAGGTGACGCCAGTAAGGGATTTGTGCAGAAAGTTGCAGAGATTGGAAAAATATTTGGAACCAGGTTTGAAGTCTTGTCCTATGATTTGGACTCAATGCTTTCCCTTGCAATGATTCTAATAGTGATTTTGGTGGCAATTTTAGGAGGTGTTGGACTATGAACATCATTTTCATGGCAATCAACTTGGCATTTGCCCTGCTTATTGCTCCAGTGGTAGATGGTTTTGAGAGGAAAATCAGGGCACGTCTGCAGAACAGACAGGGGCCACCAATACTCCAGACGTGGTGGGACTTGATAAAGCTCTTCAAGAGACCCACAATTGAACCCCAGGATTCTGTTAAATCCCTCTACAAGCTCGCTCCGTATGTGACTTTCACAGCCGTCTTGGCTGCTTATTTAATAGTTCCAACCCTCCTGCCTGGCTCAATAAACTTCATTGGAGACTTTATAGTTGTGGTTTATCTCCTTGGCTTGGCAACTTTGAGCTTTGTCATTGGGGCGTTTTCATCTGGAAACCCCTATGCCCAGATAGGTTCAAACAGAGAGGTTTCCCTCTTTATGAGTGAAGAACTGCTCTTGGCTTTCATTATAGGTACGATAGCTGTAATAGGCAAAAGTTTGAGCTTTGAGCAGCTGTTCCCACTGCCTTTGAGGATTTCATCAGTTCTCGTATTAATTCTGCTTTTCGTTGTGATATACGTTGCGAGTGCCAGATTACCCTTTGATATTGCTGAAGCTGAGCCTGAAATAATTGAGGGTCCCCTAATCGAATACAGCGGAAAACATCTCGGTTTACTTGAATATTCGATATTCCTGAAGCGTCTTCTCCTTTACAGCTTGCTTTTGAACTTCATCCTTCCAGTTCAAAATCCAACAAGACTCATTGGTTACCTCATTGGCATAGTGATTCTTTCGCTGGTTTATTCAACATTCGAAGCTTACTATGGAAGATTCAGGATTGACCAAGCTGTCAAGCTGATGAAGAAGCTTTCTGCTGTGGCTTTAATTGTGTGGATTATAGCCTTGGTGGGGTGGTGATTATGCTACTTGAAATTCTGAAAGGAAATGGTGCTAAAATCCTCAGGCATGATGAGAAAGTAATCTTGGCTTTGGTTCCAAATGATAAGCTTAGAACCATTGCAAAGCTACTTTTCGAGGCGGGCTGCTATTATGCAACTGGGGTTGGCGTTGACGAGCGCCTATTGGGAGTAGGCTTTTCAATGTATCACATCTTCAACTGTGAGTCTGAAGGAAGATACATAATCATCAAGGCAGTTGCAAACAACTTAAGGGTTCCTTCAATTACTCCAGTCATAAGCGGTGCAAACTGGGCTGAGAGAGAGGCAATGGATATGGTTGGAATTTTCTTTGATGAACATCCAGAGCCACTGAGACTTATTTTACCCGACGACTGGCCTGAAGGGATTCATCCACTGAGAAAGGAGTTTCACTACAATGAAAGGCCTCCAAAAGTTGAATTCAAACCTCCAAAAAGAGAGAAAAAGCCTGGAGTTATGGAGGTTCCAGTTGGACCCTATCATCCAGCACTTCATGAGCCAGAGGTTTTTGAGCTTCATGTTAAAGGTGAGGAGATAGTTGGAGCAGTCTACAGAGGATTTCACGTCCACAGAGGAATGGAAAAATTAGCAGAAGAAAGGATGACGATAAATCAGATTCCATTCTTGGCTGAGAGGATTTGTGGAATTTGCGGTTATACTCACAACTGTGCATATGTCCAAGCCGTTGAAGATGCTGCTAAGATTGAAGTTCCAGAAAGGGCTCTTTATATAAGAACTATACTTCTTGAACTTGAGAGACTGCACTCACACATGCTCTGGCTTGGTGTTGCCTTCCATTTACTTGGCTTTGATTCTGGATTCATGCACACATGGCGCATAAGGGAAGCTTTTATGGACTTAGCAGAGCTTTTGACTGGAAACAGAAAAACCTATGGGATGAATCTCATCGGTGGAGTTAGGAGAGACATTGATGAAGAAAAGAAGAAAAAAGTGCTTGAGATTCTTGAAAAAACCAAAAAGGAGACAAAAGAAGTTCTTGACAATGCAATTGGAATGAAGGAACTCATAAGCAGAATGAAAGGAATCGGAATTCTGCCAAAGAAGGAAGGAAGGGAAATAGGAGTGGTTGGGCCAACCGCTAGGGCCTCTGGCATTGACACTGATGTAAGGAGAGACCATCCATATGCAGCCTATGGAGACTTGGACTTCAAAGTGCCCGTCTATAAGGAGGGAGATGTTCTTGCGAGGTTCTTGGTGAGGTATGAGGAGACATTTGAAAGCTTCTGGATAATTGAGCAAGCTTTAGATCAACTGCCACCAGGAGACATTTTAAACGAGGATTATGAACTCCCAGAACATGTCATTTGTATTGGAGCAACTGAAGCTCCAAGAGGAGAGGATGTGCACTTTGTAATTACTGAAAGAGGTAATAAAGTTTACAGATGGCGTCCAAGAGCACCGACCTACAACAACCTGCCTGCAGTTCCTATAATGCTTATGGGAGAGAAATTGGCAGATGCACCAATAATCATAGCCTCAATAGACCCGTGCTTCTCGTGTACAGACCACATGGTTATTGTTGATGAAGAAAAAGTTTACAGATGTTCTCTGGAGGATTATCTCGGGAGGCTGTGAGTGATGGGGAGGTTTAAGCTTATTACCAAGGCCATAAACATTGGAAAGGTAACGGAAAAGTATCCTTTTGCCCCACTTGAAGTTCCAGAGGGCTTTAGAGGAAAACCTGTAATCGACCCAGAGAAGTGCATCGGGTGCACAGCATGCTCAAATGCATGTCCTCCTCAAGCACTGCAGGTTTATGATGACTTGGAAAGGGGAGTCAGGGTGGTTCATCTCTTTGTAGGAAGATGCATCTTCTGCGCCCGCTGTCAGGATGTGTGTCCCACCGGAGCAATAAAGCTCACAAAGGAGTTTGAGCTGGCAACTCTTTCTGAAGAGGATTTGCATCAGTTTGTTGAGCTAAAGATGGTTCGCTGTGAAGAATGCGGCAAGCCATTTGACACCTTTAGGCATTTGCTTTACTCAGCGAAGGAACTTCAGCCTTGGGAGAGGGAGATGATGTTCTTGTGTCCAGAATGCAGGGCTAAGAGAATTTCTGAACAGCTAATCTCTGCAAAAGGTGGTGGGGGATATGTTTGAGAAAAGCTTATGGGTTTTTCACTTAAACAGCGGGAGCTGCAATGGTTGTGACATTGAAATACTCAACATATTTGCTCCCAAGCAAGATGTTGAAAGGTTTGGAATTAAGCTCGTCGGCTCACCAAGGCATGCTGATGCGATAGCTTTTACGGGTCCAGTTACAAGGGAGTGCTTGCCAAAGGTCATTGAGGCATTTAAAGCAGTCCCAGAGCCGAAGATAGTCTTAGCTATTGGCTCTTGTGCCTGTGGTGGTGGAATATGGTACGACACCTATGCAGTAATTGGCGGCGTTAAAGAGCTATACAAAATCCTCAAGGAAGAGTATGGCATTGAGCCTCCAACAACAATTTACATTCCAGGCTGTCCTCCCAAGCCCGAAGCTATTATTTACGGTGTAGCAATGGCAAGAGGATTGGTAAAGCAGAAGCAGAAGAGAGAAATCTACATCGAAGAGCTCGACGAGAAGACAGAGAGAGACATAGTTGAAATTCTCTTTGGAGAAGCAAAGGAGACAAGGCACTTTGTTCCTAACATAACAGTTAAAATAGATGGAGGGGAAGATGAATGAGCCTTGAAAGTCAGTTTTTCCTTTTGATGAAGTTTGTTATTCCGCTTTATCTTTTGGCGTTTGTTATTTATGCGGTTAGGGCTTTTAAGGGTCCTA
>CAZTOS010000089.1:0-6440 GCA_964615185.1 uncultured Thermococci archaeon | reverse complement strand
TTTCACGTTACCCTCCAGCATTGGAGGGTTGACGCTGTTAAGCGTCCTTTCAAAAACCGCCTTCAAGCGGTTGAAAACTCTAAGGGGTGGCCTCTAAGCGATAACCCCGAGCCGTCCTGCGGTAGGGGTAACGGGGCCCAAGACCGGGCCTGCGGGCTGAACCGAAAGTGGTAACGCGAGTAGGGAATGAGCCCGCAAACCTCCCCGCCATTGGTGAGGAGTTAACTCGTTGGAACCCTCGCAAAGGGGAGGAGGTCAGTGCTTTTAATCTCACTTGTAATCGAACAAGTGTCGTAATCATCACTCATGCAAACAGAAAACATTTTCATCACGGATTTATGTCTATGAGCTTCGCAGCATCTCTCTCCACAAGGATTTTCCCAATGCTCTTTGGAAGTGTTACAAGGTCACCAGCCTTGAATGGTCCATACTCCTTGAGCTTTTCGTCAAGAACCTTAGGAATGTCAACTTTAATGAGATAAGCTTCCCAAACAGAACGTTTGCTTGGGAGTATCTTAGTTTCACTTTTCTCTTCGCTCACTTCCTTAAGTTCCACCTCACCAGAGAGAGGCAGAGGTTCGCGATTTATAAACGCCATGAGAATTGCAAATATTTTCTTCTCCTCACTTATCAAACTTTGGGGTCTCCCTTCAAAAGCCAAATCAACTATCTTGTGAAGCCTTACTTTGATTATTTCCTTCATTAAATGCTCTGCAATGTTGAGTTCAGCCAGATAAAGTTTCTCCTCAACGGTTTCTCCTCTTTCCTTCGAACTTTCTGCTCTAAGCTTTAGCGCCCGAACTAAGCTATCGAATTCTCTATAAAACTCCTCATCAAGGGGAGCAAGCTCATTAGATGAGAGCTCTCTTTCAAGGAGTTCTCTAAGTTTTACAATGTCCAAAGGAATCACCTATAAAAAAGAATAAGAGAGAATCACTCCTCCTCCACTCTTGGCGCAAGGAGGAAGGTTAATTTTCCTTCATCCCTTACTGGATAATCCATCTGAAGAGGCATGTCATTTCCGAACTGAATAATCACTTCATCTGCCTTACCAATCCCCTTGACCATATCAGCAAGATAGCTGATTCCATAAGCACTCTTGGTGTCCTCTTGAACATCAAGATCAAGCAAGCCTTCATCTTCAAGTGTGAGCTTTATCTCAACCTCGTTAGTCTCTCCCTCAGCCTTCATTATGAACTCGTTCTCTCTTGCGATGAACTTCAGGCTGTCGCTGACAAGTGATGCATCCTTAACAGCTTCCTTTAGAACTTCACCCAGAACAACTGCTTTTGCTGTGAAGGGCAACTCTGGAAGTTCAAGCTCAAGCTCTTCAACTTCGATGAGCGGTAGTCTGAATGTCCTTGTTGCTGTTCCCTGCAGAATCACTTCAAGGAAGTTCTCTTCACCTTTTTTCAGGACAAGAATGTCCTTGCTCTTTCCCCTCTTGAGGATTTTCTTGAAGTGGTCCATATTAACGCCAATTGTTTCTTTCCCATCAACCTCATATTTTGAGAAAATTGCAGCCGGCAGGTTGAGATCAATGAGAACGACTCTGCTTGGATCCATTGCCCTCATGCTTATCCCATCTTCAGTAACCTTGAAGGCTGCTTCATCAATCAAATTGCTTGCTGTTGCTATCAAAGTTGCAAAATCCTTTGCTCCATCAAAAACAATCTCAAACGGCACTCTTCACACCTCCATATCATTGAGAATTTTGAGCATCAATCTAACCCTTTCTTTTCCACGAAGTAGATAAGTTTTTCCATTGTTCACATCGGGTATCCTTTTATAAGCTTCATCCAACTCCTTTAAAGCCTTTTCTGCGAGCCTTCTTAAGACTTCAATTTCCTCTTTCATATTTATCACTCATAGCTTCTCCATGTATAGCCACACTTTGTACATCTGTAGAATATCGTCGAAGGTTCATCCCCAGCCCTTGTCTGCAGCTCCCACCAGTAGGCTTCATCGTTTCCACATTTTGGACATGTTATCTTCACCTTTGGCAGTGTTGCAAGATCTTGCTCAATTATGGGGATGTCTTCAACCTTATGCTCAACCTTCTGAGTTAGACGATAAGTCTTAGCCGCCTCCGGGTTTAAGGGCTCCTCATAGCCACATTTCCTACAAACAAAAACCCCTCTTTTTCTATCAGGTAGCATTATGCTTCCACACTTTGGACAAAACTTCACCATTTTTCTCACCCCTTTAGCCGAGGGTTAGGTATGTCGGAAGAGGATAAAAAGTTTTGCCACCCTGGAGTAGTGCATTAATGTCTAAAACTTACCTCTTGAAACTCCAAAAAAGAAATAGGGGAATTATAATTCACAGGATACCAATGTCAAGCAAGAAAACTATGTAATAAAAAAGTAGAAAAGAAATCACTCCTTCATTGGTAGACCATAGTCGAAGGAGTAGTAGACTTTCTGGAACTGTCTTCTGAACTCGAAGACTTCCTTCTCGACCTTCTTTGGATCCTCCTTGTCAATCAATACACGTCTCATAAACCTTGCGATTTCTTTTATGTCATCTTCCATCATTCCAACTCTTGTCATCTCTTGGACACCGATTCTCAATCCGCTTGGTGTGTTGACCTTCTCAAGTGGGTCCCATGGTAAGAGGTTCTTGTTGAGGATTATTCCGGCTTCCTCTAAGAGTGGTGCCGCCCATCCACCAGCTGCTTCGTGAAGGTCGCTAACATCAACTATAACCTGGTGACTCTTGGTATAGCCTTGGTCTTCGCCGATGACGTTGAATCCTTCTTCAGCTAAAGCCTCAGCTAAAGCCTTGGCGTTCTTGACTATCTGCTTTGCATAAGCCTCCCCGTACTCAAGCATCTCTGCTGCTGTGATAACTTTTCCGGCCATGTGGTGGAGGTGGTGGTTGCTAAGGACACCTGGGAAGATTGCCCACTGAAGCTTTGCAACATCCTCACCAAAGTTCTTGTAGAGAATTACACCACCTTGCGGACCTGGGAATGTCTTATGGGTTGAAGAGGTTATTACATCAGCCCCCTCTCTAAGTGGGTCCTGGAATTCTCCTCCGGCAATCAATCCGAGAACGTGTGCTGCATCGTACACGACATAGGCTCCAACCTCTTTAGCTACTGGAGCGAGCTCTTTGACTGGATGTGGGAACGGAAACAGAGAACCACCAAAGACGATAAGCTTTGGCTCCTTCTCTCTAATGAGCTGAGCTGCTTTGTCAACATCAATGTTGAAGGTTTCATTATCAAATGGCCATGTGAAAACATTGAGACCTCTCATACCAGCTGCACCAAAGGGCATGTGGCTTATGTGTCCACCGTGAGAGGTGTGAAGGACTATAACGTTATCTCCAGGCTGTGTGAGGCCAAAAAATGCGGCTTGGTTTGCGTTTGTACCTGAAATTGGTCTCAAATCTGCGAAATCGCTCTTGAAGAGCTTACAGAAGAGATCCACACCAATAAGCTCAACTTCATCAACGTACTTACATCCCTGATAATATCTCTGTCTTGGCCAGCCTTCAGCATACTTATGCATAAAACCACTTGCTACAGCCCTTGTGACACTTGGAGAGGTTACGTTTTCGCTTGCAATCAAATTAATTGTTGATGCCCTCCACTTTTCGTGCATCTCAACAAACTCCAGAACCTTATCCCTATATTCTGCATAGCTCATAGTATCACCCCAAAGGTTTATGCATGAAATATTTCACTGTCATGTAATTTAAAGGTTGCTTTAGACAATCAGATAAAGAGGGGATGACCATATGTTAATATTTTAAAGCCAAAAATACGAAAAATATTGGGGAGAGAGATGATAGAAGAAGCGGCAAAAATAATTGCCCGTTCAAAGTTTCTAATAGCTTTCACTGGAGCTGGGATAAGTGCCGAAAGTGGTATACCTACTTTTAGAGGGAAAAATGGGCTATGGAGACAGTATCGTCCGGAAGAACTTGCCACACCTGAAGCTTTTGCCAAAAATCCAAAGCTTGTGTGGGGATTCTATAAATGGAGGATGAAGCTTATATCAAAAGCCAAACCAAACAAAGCTCACTTAGCTTTAGCTGAACTTGAGAGGATGGGAATTCTTAAAGCCGTGATAACTCAGAACGTTGACGACTTGCACAGAGAAGCTGGGAACAAAAACATCATTGAGTTGCATGGTAACATCTTTAGGGTAAAATGCATACGTTGTGATTACAGAAAAAATCTCAAAGAAAACGGAAGACTTGAAAAGTTCCTTGAAGACGAAGATTTGCCTAAATGTCCAAAGTGTGGCTCTCTCTTAAGGCCAGATGTCGTTTGGTTTGGAGAGGCTTTGCCTGAAGGTGCTTTGAGCAAAGCATTCAACTTAGCGAGAAAATCTGATGTATGTTTGGTTATAGGGACGAGTGGACAGGTGTTTCCGGCAGCATACATACCCTATATAGTCAAAGATAATGGTGGTTATGTGATCGAAATCAACCCAAGTGAAAGTGGCATTACGCCAATAGCTGACATCTTCATAAGGGGAAAAGCTGGGGAAGTTATGGAAGAGCTTTTGAAGAAAATCATGGAGCTGAGAGAATGATATTTTTAATTGGATTTGACAAGAATGAAGTTAAGAAAATCAGAGAACTGCTTAGTGAGTTTAAAGTTTATGAAGTTCCCCAATACTGCAAGGACTGGAGTATGCAAAGCATAGTTGAGAAAGCGGAAGAGCTTGAAGGTTCATG
Source organism: uncultured Thermococci archaeon (assembly GCA_964615185.1). GTDB lineage: Archaea > Methanobacteriota_B > Thermococci > Thermococcales > Thermococcaceae > Thermococcus_B. The sequence continues at coordinate 1,745 of CAZTOS010000089.1, read as the reverse complement.
TAACTGGCATCTTAAAAAGTTCATTTTAATGCACAACCTTAAAAATCCCCAAATTAGGGAAGTTTTAGCCAAAATAAAGTCCCTAAATCTCGGAAGGATAATCTTTGCAACCACAACACCAACTTCACTCACATGGAAGCTTAAGGATTTACTTGAAGAGCTGATTCGTGAAGACGAATACTTCCAAGAATTGAAGAGAAAGAAGGCAAAACAAAACAAGCTGTATTTGGATACTGGGAAAGGTTAAATAGGTCTTTATCAAAAACAAAGTGGGGAAGAGTATGATAAAGGTCGTATTTTTTGATTTAGATGACACAATAGCCGATACAACAAGGTTAGCTGAAATGGCAAGAAAGAACGCTATAGAGAATATGATTCGCCATGGTATGCCAGTTGATTTTGATACTGCATATAGCGAGCTCTTAGAACTCATTAGAGAATATGGAAGCAACTTTCCAAGGCACTTTGATTACCTCCTTAGGCGTTTGGATTTAAAGTACAACCCAAAGTGGGTCGCCGCTGGGGTAATTGCTTACCACAATACAAAATTTGCCTATCTAAGGGAGGTGAGGCATGCAAGGAAAACCCTCCTTAAGCTTCGGGAGATGGGTCTAAGGCTCGGTATAATCACAGATGGAGATCCAATAAAGCAGTGGGAAAAAATTCTGCGCCTGGATTTGGATGATTTCTTTGAGCATGTTGTCGTATCTGACTTTGAAGGGGTTAAGAAACCACACCCAAAAATTTTCCAGAAGGCACTTAGGATATTTGGAGTTAAAGCCGAAGAGTCTGTAATGGTTGGAGACAGGCTTTATTCAGATATCTATGGAGCAAAAAGCGTGGGCATGCATACAGTTTGGTTCCGCTATGGGAAGTATGCAAATAGGGAAAATGAATATAAGGAGTATGCAGACTATGAAATCACTGATTTGCTTGACGTTCCGAAGATAATAGAGGTGCTGAACAGTGGCAAAGACGATTCAAATAAGAAAGTTCATGCTGATAGATAACGCATACAAAGAGCGTATTCTGAAGGGAAAGAAAGTTACAACGATTAGATATGGAAAATACGAAGCAAAACCAGAGAGCGAGGTTTACATAGTCATAACTCCAAGCGATACGGCAATAGCTAAGGCTAAAATAAAGGGCATCACAAAAAAGAAGGTCAGAGAGCTCACCAATGATGATGCAAAGAGGGATGGTTTTAAAGACATTAAAGAGCTTTTAAGAGCATTAAATAAAATTTACGGAGAGCTTTATGGAGATGATGAAATCACAATCATCGAGTTTGAAGTTCTGAAACAATTCAAAGAAGGAATACCCCTAAAATGGCTCAAGGGCTTGAACTACAGAGACCCCTATGAGATAGCTAAGCTTTATGTCGAAAACAGCCTAAAAATTGCTCCAGATGTTGATTTGATCGTGAAAAAAGTCCATGAGGATGGACTGAAAGCTGCAGTGAAGAGATATGGACCAAAAAGGGTTAGAGATGCACTGCTGAAAGCTTATCATGAACTTTATGGTAAAGGAATAATTTAAGGAAAAAGAAGTTACTTTGTAGCCTTCGTTATGCCAACATCTTTAACCAGCACATAAGGAGTGAATACTGGCGTTCTAACTTCCCACCAGTGGATGTGGTAGAGTTCTTTTCCCAGAGCAGCTATGCTCTCCAAGATGCGCTGGAAATTATCGCTTACACGAATGTTCCTTATCGGCTTAACGATCTCACCGTTTTCAATTAAGAA
>CAZTOS010000088.1:0-6884 GCA_964615185.1 uncultured Thermococci archaeon | reverse complement strand
TGATATACTACTTCGATCAAGAATATAAACATTTCTATGAGTAAAGTTTCATTTCGAACTTTAAAGACTAATGTAAAACGTCCATGTACATTTAACAAACTTTGTAGAGTAATCAATATTTAGTTGTAGAAATCTTAAATTTGACAATAAATACAGTAAAAACTAAGCAAAAAGGTAACCAAATAAATAGAAAGTATCCAAACAAGCCTTACAAATTTGAAAAGTCAAAAGCCAATGCAACTTCCAGCGCAGTCCCTAAATGAAGAACATCCTCATCAACATCGAATTTTGGATGATGGTGCGGATAGACTATACCCTTCTTTTCGTTTCTAATTCCCAATTGTATGAATACTCCGGGGGTTCTTTGAAGATAGTAAGCAAAGTCTTCTGCACCCATAGATTTGGCAACCTCTCCAATCCTCATGCCATATTTTAAAGCTACTTTTCTCACAAATTCCGTCATCCTTGGATGATTTATCGTTGGTGGAACAAGCTCTTTGATGTCAAGCTCATATGTTGCTCCATGAGCTGAAGTTAAACCTCTCAAAATTTCGTCCATTCTTTTCTCTATTAACTCCCTAATCTCCTCACTGAAAAAGCGATGAGTGCCTTTCATTTCGACCTCTTCTGGGATAACGTTAAAAGCAGTACCCCCTTGGACTGCACACACACTCACAACACCTGCCTCAATTGGATTGAGATTCCTGCTTACAATCGTTTGGAATGCTAAAATTGCTTGAGCAACAATTGGAATTGGATCAACAGTCTCATGAGGTGCAGCTCCGTGACCACCTCTCCCTTTTATTTTAATGCTGAATGTTCCTGCACCTGCTAAGATTGGCCCATCTCTAATTCCAAAAACTCCGCTTGGCAAGTCCATCCATACATGTATTCCAAAGATTGCATCAACTCCTTCCAGAGCACCGGCTTCAATCATCTTTAACGCTCCATTACCTCCTTCTTCAGCCGGCTGGAATATTAGACGAACTGCATTTTGGAGTTTATCTTCATGTTCAGCTATGATTTTTGCCGCTCCTAAGAGCATTGCTGTATGAGCATCATGACCGCAAGCATGCATCTTTCCAGGGATTTTAGACTTGTAAGGGACTTCATTTTCCTCCTGAACAGGCAGAGCATCCATATCTGCTCTAAGGGCTATTCTTTTATCACCTTCTCCGATATCAGCTATTATTCCTGTTCCAACACGCTTAATTTTATATCCCCACTCTCTCAAGTGTTCTTCCACAATCTTGGAAGTTCTTTGCTCTTCATATTTGAGTTCTGGATACATGTGGAAATCCCTACGCCACGCTATAATCTGGTCTTTTATTTTCAAAGCTTCTTCAACGGGATTCATCCTACAACCACCAAGATAATTTGGCAAGATAGTTATTTTAGTGTTTCGATATTTGTCTTAGAGTAAAGTGCACCAAAGAGAACTAAGACTGAAAGCAGAAATGCATCAATTCCACTTTCAATGGCATAGATTAGGGTCGAGAGAACAATTGTTGTTGTCTTAACGTCTCTTTCAGATAACTTAAGCAATGTCCCTAAGAAATAAGCTTCTACTACTCCAAAAATTCCAAAATCTGCTATTGGCTGACCGAAAAGAAAGTAGGTGTAGCGGTTCTTTAGGGTAAACATAAAAGCAACCCTCCATCTTGGATCGCTGTGAAGCAAAAGTCTCCCATGGAAAAATCCAAAGGGCATTGAAACATGAACCAAATTATGAAAAATTAAGAAAGTAAACCCAATCCTAACTAATAACCCCTCCAAGCTTCCGCTGAGGTAAAGAATTAGTAAAAGCACTGGAATAGCGAGGCAGATTTTATCCAATGTAAGCCTTTTTTCAAAGTAAAAAGGTAGGATGTACATTAAGAATACAAGGAGCATAAGCGATCTAAAGGTTCCAAGGAAAAACAGCATTTCAAGAATCAAAAAAGCCAGAGTTTTAAATTTGATGTTCCAATTCACGTAAACAAGGGATATACTGCTCAAAAATGCTAAAAACACAAGAATTTTGCTTAACCTAAATCTGAGTCCCCACTCAAATATCGGAACTCCAACAAGCATGTAAATTGCAACTATGAGGAATAGCGAGAAAAAGAAGGATAGCCCAGCATAATCTTTAAAGCTGTGATACTTTTTAGAAATCAAAAAAACTATCAAAGTGGCACCTAACCCCCAGATTCCTATGCTTAGGGATAGAAAAGAAATTATCAACCAGTAGCTCCATTGGGGCAACTCGACGGGCTTAATAAACCCAAGAACAAAAAATCCGAAAAATAGAAGCGCAATCAGGGAAGCAACCCATATTCTGGACATGTCAAGCTCAGCAGCATATAATTTGTCCTTAAGAAATATATTGGTATAAAGGGTGAGTATGAGATAAGTGAAAAATGCCAAGCTAAAGAGCTTTAAGGATTTCATTCCACCACCAATTTAATAAGGCAATGTTCATGTTAAAAGAGTTAGGGGTGTAAGAAGTGAAGAAGGAAAAAATATACCTCATTCTGTTGCTCCTAATCTCATTCATAATAAGGCTCATACCTCACAGAAATCTGCTGCTGGCGGTGTATGATGAATACCTGCACAGGGATATAACCCTGAGGATTGTCAATAAAGGGATAGGCGTGATTTCAAAGGACATTGGCTCACTCCTCGGGCTTAAAGCATACAGCTACCCTCCCCTCTTCCACATAGTTGGAGCTCTTGTGTATAAGCTCTTTCCAACCGAGTATGTGTTCTTCATTCTCCCAGCGGTTTATGGCACGATAAGTGTAGGTCTTTTTTATCTGTTCTCAAAGGAGATTTTTGAAGATAACAAAAAAGCACTATTAGCCACGACTTTTCTGGCCTTTGCACCAAATTTTGTATATAGAACCAGCCTCTATATTCCAGAAAACCTTGGACTTGTTCTTTTTATAACTGGAATGATACTTCTTGTGAAGTTCCTTAAAAGCTGGGACTATAAGTATATATATATAATATTATCAATTCTATTACCAATCTACATGCTAACCCACAGAGGTTGGGTTTTCTTCGTTGCTGTTGCTGTAATAATGCTCTTTATCCACCTAATTCCCTGGATAAAGAAAAACTTACACTACTTTGCCCTGGCTGTGCTAATAGGTGCAGTACTATACTTTATCCCCCCAATACATCACTTTATTGCCGGCCTTCTTTTGAGAATGCCAAAAGAGGAAGTTACAGCCTTAGGGTACCTTAAATGGATTGGCGTTGTCCAATTAATCTTTGGAATCCTTGCAACTAAAAAATACCTTAAAAGCGATCCCATAAGGCAGGGAATTGCACTATGGGCATGGACTTTCATGATTGCCGGTGCAATAGCATTTAGATTTAGAGACCCGTATGCCTCGTTACCACTTTCAATTATGGCTGCTGAATTTTTCTATGACGAATTCCTCCCAAATCTGAACACCTGGCTGAATACTGTGATCAAAGATACAAGCGGAAAAGGTGCAGAGCTGTTTAGGGGAATCATTCTGAGCAAGAGAACAAGGGCAATCATGATCGCTATTCTTGTCATAGTTCCAATCGTTCAGGGAGCATATTCTTCATATAAATACATAATCCCCCCGACAGTAAAGGACAGAGAGGCTTTTGAGTGGATTAGAGAAAACACACCTCCAGATGAGGTCTTCCTTACATGGTGGGATGTTGGTTATCTCCTAATTGGAAACACTCACAGAAAAGATATAGTTATGTGGAAAAAAGTCTATCAAGGATTTTTTGAAAAAGCTCCTGACCCAAGAGAAGCAATACAAGCGTATAATGATGTCGTAACGATGTTTGGAACAACGCAGAGAGAAAGAGTGTACAAACTTATGAAAAAATACAATGCAACCTATGTTTATTCGGATAGGAGGATGAGGAGCTTGGGTCTGATCAAATATGGATTAATGGAATACATAACCTATGATACCCACTTCAAAACTCTCTTTGTTAATGGAAACTCCGAAATTTATAAATTCATTCCAAATCCACCGCTGAAGCCATATGATCTAAACCCACTGAACTATACTGGAAAATACTCAGCAATTGTTAACTTCTTGGAAAAGTTCTGGACAGGGTTTAATTATGCTGATTTTGATGATGGGTATAAAGCCGACTTTTTCTTGAATGCAAGGATTGCTCGGCTATATGCATACCTTTATCAAAAAACTGGGAATGAGCAGTTAAAGGAAAGATATCAATGGCTACTTAAGTGGCTGGCATACAGGCAGTTGGATAATGGAGGTTTCCCTGAAGGAGTTCCACCAAATGATTTCACTCTATATACCGCATTCACAATGGAACCTCTCAAAGATCTGCCTTTTGAAGGGAAAGATCGGACTCTCAACTATCTAAAAAGCAGAGTAAGGGAAGATTACATAATGACAACACCAAAAGACAAGAAAGGGGACTTATTCGCTGAAGCGCAGATGTTGCCAATACTTTACGAGCTTGGGGTTCTGAATAAAACCACAACAGACAATTTGATTAAAAAGATTCTTGAAGAGCAAAGGGATGATGGAAGCTGGAAAAAAAGCTTAGGTGGAACTATTGTTACGGCATTTGGATTAGCAAGATATTATCAGCTCAGTGGGGACGAAAGGGTTTTACCGGCAATTAAGAAAGCTGCTGAGTGGATATCCACATGGCAGGAAGAGAATGGAAGATTTAAAGGCGAGGTTGGATATGGCTACTCAAGAGCAACCTATGCAAACCTTCTCTTTATATATCACGTTGCTGGCATGAAAGATAAAGAAGGGCAGATTCTCAAAATAATTGAAGAAACTTATGACCTGCAAAAAGAACCAAGACCCCTGCAAGCTACCCTTGACATATTAAGGGCATTGGAGTACAGTTATGGACTTGAACGTGCATTAAATATACTCGAGAACATTTTAGAACTTCATCCTTTTTAGCCTTTTTAACCAAAATTTTTTGATTTTGTTTTTGCAAAAGGAAACTTACTTGGCTGTTTTATAAACTTAAAAGCCACATTTGAACAGTTAATTTTAAATAGCCTCCTCCGTATATCACCATCAGTTATTCTAAAAAGGAGGGGTTGAAATGGCGTACAAATTCATAAAGTGGTTTGAGGAACTGAGCAAAGAAGACGTCCCACTTGTTGGTGGAAAGGGTGCAAACCTTGGAGAAATGACAAGAGCCGGGATACCAGTTCCCCCTGGATTCTGTGTTACAGCTGAAGCATACAAATACTTCGTTGAGAACGTTAAGGTTGAAGATGGAAGAACACTCCAAGAGTGGATTATGGACGTAATCAGCAAGACCAACGTTGATGACTCAAAACAACTCCAAGAGAACACTGCTAAGATTAGAGAGAAGATAATTTCCCTTCCAATGCCAGAGGAAATTGCAGAGGAAATAAAACAGGCATACAGAGAGCTCAGCCAGAGATTCAAAAAGGAGGAAGTTTACGTTGCTGTTAGATCATCAGCCACTGCCGAAGATCTACCAGACGCAAGCTTTGCAGGTCAACAGGAAACATACTTGGACATTATTGGTGCCGAGGATGTAATAAAGCACGTGCAAAAGTGCTGGGCATCACTCTGGACCGCAAGAGCTACCTTCTATAGAGAGAAGCAGGGATTCGATCACATGAAGGTTTACCTCTCAGCAGTGGTTCAGAAGATGGTCAACAGCGAGAAGAGCGGTGTTATGTTCACGGCCAACCCAGTTACAAACAACAGGAATGAGATAATGATTAACGCTTCTTGGGGACTTGGTGAAGCTGTCGTTAGCGGTTCAGTTACACCAGACGAATACATCGTCGAGAAGGGAACATGGAAGATCAAGGAGAAGTTCATCGCAAAGAAGGAAGTTATGGTCGTTAGAAACCCTGAGACTGGTAAGGGAACCGTTTATGTTAAGGTTGCTGATTATCTCGGCCCAGAGTGGGTTGAGAAGCAGGCCCTCACAGATGATCAGATCATTGAAGTTGCTAAGATGGGTGCAAAGATTGAAGAGCACTACGGTTGGCCACAGGACATAGAATGGGCATACGACAAGGATGATGGAAAGCTTTACATCGTCCAGTCCAGACCAGTCACAACACTTAAAGAAGAAGTCAGAGGAGAAGAAGTTGAGGAAGCAGAAGAGGCAGAGGTTATCCTTAAGGGTCTTGGTGCCTCACCAGGAGTTGGTGCAGGTAGAGTTGTTATAATCTTTGATGCCAGTGAGATTGACAAGGTCAAGGAAGGAGACATTCTCGTTACAACAATGACAAACCCAGATATGGTTCCAGCAATGAAGAGAGCTGCTGCAATTGTCACAGATGAGGGTGGAAGAACAAGCCACGCTGCAATCGTCTCAAGAGAGCTCGGAATTCCATGTGTTGTTGGTACAAAGGAGGCAACCAAAAAACTCAAGACCGGCGACTATGTCACCGTCGATGGAACCAGAGGTGTCGTCTACAAGGGAATCGTCAAGAGCCTCGTCAAGAAGGAGAAAGAGGAGAAGGCCGAAGGAAAAGTTGTAGTTGCAGGCGCTCCACTTGTCACAGGAACAATGGTCAAGGTTAACATTTCAATGCCAGAGGTCGCTGAAAGGGCTGCTGCAACAGGTGCAGACGGTGTTGGACTGCTTAGGGCAGAACACATGATCCTTACAGTTGGACAGCACCCAATCAAGTTCATCAAGGAAGGAAAGTTCGACGAGCTTGTTGAGAGACTCGCCGACGGTATTAAAACAGTTGCCGCCGCATTCTACCCAAGACCAGTCTGGTACAGAACATTAGATGCTCCAACAAACGAGTTCAAGGAGATGCCAGGTGGAGAAGACGAGCCAGACGAGAGAAACCCAATGCTCGGATGGAGAGGGATTAGAAGAAGCCTCGACCAGCCAGAGCTCCTTAA
>CAZTOS010000087.1:0-7382 GCA_964615185.1 uncultured Thermococci archaeon | reverse complement strand
TTAGTATCAAGCGCTTTGATCTTAAATCCTACTCTCTTTCCTCGCTCTCTAACTTCTTGAGTAATCATGCCCCCAACTCTAAAACCTCTACTTTTCAGCTCTTCCGCAATTTTGAGAACAAGGGTTGTCTTTCCAACACCTGGCATCCCTGTTACAAAGATTTTCATGACACCACCAGAATAAATATCAAAAACTAAAATTAAAAATTATGGTGAAAAGGATGCTGCTCATTACTATCTCGTGCTCATTTTCATTGTGTTGTTCTTCATGATGGTTTTTCTCTTTGTGTTCTTTTTCTTCCCATTTTGCCCTTATGAGCTCCTTCTCATTATGGTATTTTGCTTTTATCAAATCTTTTATAGCTCTTCCAAAAGCTGCTTAGCCAATGCATAATCTCCATTCTCGTATGCTTGTTCTACTTGTTCCAATAGGCTCTTCTCCTCAGTTACATTGAATCCAAGCTCTTCAAGTCTCTCAATTATGTCTTCAAGTTTTTCCAGATGGATTTCAATCTCCATTGTTTCATTTTTATGTATCATTATCTGCATTTCTTTACTTCCCATCCTTATAACAACCTCTGCAATTGATTTAGCTGCAATGGCAAGACCATAAGCTTTTCCATATTCTGCCTCATTATATGCCTCTTTTGCCTCTTGAAGATGTTCTTTTGCCTTTTCAAGAAGTTTTTTAGCTGCTGGAATTGATGTGTTTGTAATTAATGATTCAGCAAGTGTCGTTCTGTTTTCTGCAAGTTGAATAGCAAGTAGGGCATCCTCTGCGGATATGGTTGCATTTTCACAAGTTACATTGGCGTTAAGCTTTTCACGAACTCTTTCCCTGACCTTTTCTGTAATGTTCTCAGAATATGGGGTGTTTATTATAACAACTGTTGTAGTATTCAGAAGATCGAGTATTTAGGTCTGATTCTCAAGATGTCTTTGGCCACATAAATTTTTAGAAATTTAGTGATCAACCGTAGCAATCCTTATTATACTCGTTACATCTTTGGTTTTAAATTTATGAATAATAAAGCTTAAATCAAAGAGTTGAGATGTTATTTGGGGGATGGAAATGAAGCTTAAGTACAAACCAGAAGAACTTACAAAGCTCCCAAGGAGCGTTGAGTATAAAGATAAGAAAGTTTATCTCATTGACCAGAAGCTTTTGCCTTGGGAGTTTAAGGTCATATCTCTAAGCACTGTTGAGCAAGTTGCAAAAGCCATAAAGACAATGCAGGTGAGAGGTGCTCCCGCTATAGGAGCGACAGCTGCTTTTGGTTTAGCCCTATATGCCGAGAGGAGCAAGACAGAAACAAAGGATGAGTTTTTTGATGGCTTTTATAGAGCCTATGAAATTCTGAAAAACACCCGCCCAACGGCGGTGAACCTCTTCTGGGCGTTGAATAGAATAAAAAACCTTGTTGAAGAGCACAGAGAGGACAGCCTAAGTGAAATAAAGCGCTTGATAGTTGAGGAAGCTCAAAGAATAGCGGATGAAGATGTTGAAGCAAACCTGAGGATGGGACATATTGGAGCTGAAATTCTGCCAGAAGGGAATGTACTGACGCACTGCAACGCTGGAAGCTTGGCAACTGTTCATCTCGGCACCGTTGGCGCTGTTTTAAGAGTTATGCACAAAGAAGGAAAGCTCAACTTACTGTGGGTTGACGAGACAAGACCAGTTCTGCAGGGGGCTCGCTTATCTGCGTGGGAATATCACTACGACGGTATTCCACTCAAGCTCATTGCCGATAATATGGCTGGCTTTGTAATGCAGCAGGGAAAGGTTGATGCTATAATTGTTGGCGCTGATAGAATCGTTGCAAACGGTGACTTTGCAAATAAGATTGGAACTTATACTTTGGCTGTATTAGCTAAGGAGCACGGGGTTCCATTCTTTACAGTTGCACCGCTATCAACAATTGACATGAGCCTTAAGAGCGGCAAGGAGATACCAATTGAAGAGCGCAGCAAAGAAGAAGTTCTAACATGCGGTGGCTGTAAAATAGCACCAGATGTTGATGTCTACAATCCAGCCTTTGATGTTACGCCTCATAAATATCTGACGGCAATAATAACAGACAGGGGCGTTGTTTATCCTCCATTTGAGAGGAACTTGAAGAAGCTGTTTGAGGATTTGGCTTTGGAGGATAAACTTTAATTCCCTTCCATCTTTCTTTATTCTGGTGATGCTCATGCAGTTCTTCAGCTTAAAGACGAGAATAGTTTTAGGGGAAGGAAGCTTAAGCTACATAAAGAGTGTTGCAAAAAAGCACAGCAGAGTTTTAATATTCTCGAGCAAATCAATGAGAGTTCATGGATTTTTAAATGAGGCAATGAACTATGTGGAAGATGCAAATGCAGAGGTTGAAGCAATAACAGGAGTTCCAGCAGAGCCGAGCTATGAATACGTCGAAAGTATAGTGCCAAAGGTCAGAGAGTTCCAGCCAGATTTGATAGTTGCCTTAGGCGGAGGAAGCGTAATTGACGTGGCAAAGGCAGTTAAGGTTTTCTATGATGCTCCAGAGCTTAAGTTTGAGGAGGTTGCATTCATAAGTCGCTTTGAGAAGCCAAAGCCAATCCCTAAGCTCAAGACTCCATTAATAGCAATCCCTTCAACGAGCGGAGCTGGAAGTGAGGTTTCAGCAGCGAGTGTTCTTAAAAAAGGAGGTATTAAATACAACTTGGTAAGCTTTGAGATTGCTCCAGAGTTTGCAATTCTCGATCCAAGGTTGCCGAGGACAATGCCAAAAGAAGTTGCAAGAAACAGCGGACTGGATGTTCTGGTGCACGGAATTGAAGCTTATACAACAACCGCAGCGACACCTTTCAGCGATGCGGTGGCAATCAAAGCCATAAAACTCGTCTACAAGTGGCTGCCGCTCTCAGTTCAAGGTGATGAAAAGGCAAGAGAAAATGTCCACTACGCAGCAACAATGGCCGGAATAGCTTTTCTTAATACCCGATTAGGCTTGTGCCACAGCTTAAGCCATAAAGCAGCTTGGATTGCTCCTCACGGGTTGTTAAATGCAATATTCTTGCCCTATGTTATGGAGTTCAACATGAGGAGCGAATATGCAAGAAAACGCTATGCAGAGATAGCAAGAGAGCTGAACCTAAGAACAGCTCAAGAGCTGATTGAGGTTATCAAGGAGTTCAATGAGATGCTTGAAGTTCCAAAGCTGAGTGAACTTGTAAGTGAGGATGAATTCCTCTCAAAACTTGACGAAATGAGCGAAAAAACTTATCACGATCCGCTAATAAACTTCAACCCAGTTGAACCAAGCGCTGAGGAAATAAAAGAGCTGTATAAGAGAGCCTTCTATGGTGAGTAACTTTTGCAAAACTCTTTTAATCCTCTTCCTAATTTTATACCATGCACATCCTCCTCAGAAAAGCCATTGAAGAAAAGTTTGGCAGGCTTAATGAGCTTCAGCTTAGAGCTTTTAGTGAGATTAGCTCAGGAAAGAGTGTTTTAATTATTGCTCCCACGGGAAGCGGAAAAACTGAAGCTGCTGTTCTGCCTGTTTTAGATGCAATTTTGAAGAATGATTTAAAACCAATCTCCGCCCTATACATCGCTCCCATCAAAGCTCTGAACAGGGATTTGCTCGAGCGTTTGGAATGGTGGGGAGCTAAAACTGGAATTAGAGTTGAAGTGAGACACGGCGACACTTCCGCATATAAAAAAGCAAAGCAGACAAAAAATCCTCCACATCTTTTGATAATCACTCCCGAAACTCTTGGAGTAATCTTGGCAATGAAATCGCTCAGAGCTTATTTGAGGAATGTCAAGTTCGTCATTGTTGACGAAATAGCAGAGCTTGTTGACAATAAGAGAGGAGTACAGTTAATCTTAGGTCTCGAGCGCTTAACTGAGATTGCAGAATTCCAAAGAATCGGATTAAGTGCAACGGTTGGAAATGAGGAAGAAATTAGGGAGTGGCTGAAAGCCGATGCAATTGTAAAGCCTTCACTCAGAAAGGAGTATTCGGTAAAAGTCCTCTTCCCTTCTCCGGATGAAAGAGATTTGAGGCTTGCTGAAAAGTTAAAGCTTCCTGTAGATGTGGCGACTCGTTTGAGGGTTCTCTGGGATATTGTGGAGAAGCATAAACGGGCTTTGATTTTCACAAATACAAGGCAGTTTGCTGAAATCTTAGCTCATCGCTTAAAAGCTTGGGGCAAACCAGTTGAAGTTCATCATGGAAGTTTGTCAAAAGAAGCGAGAATACAAGCCGAGAGGTCCCTAAAAGAGGGAAAAATCAAGGCTTTGATATGCACTTCTTCTATGGAGCTCGGTATAGACATTGGAGATGTTGATGTCGTTATCCAATACATGAGTCCGAGACAAGTAAACAGATTAATTCAGCGCATAGGGAGAGCAAGGCACAGGCTTGGAGAAGTCAGCAAGGGATACATAATCACAGCCAATGTTGAGGACTACCTCGAAAGCTTAATCATAGCACAAAGGGCTATTGAGGGGAAGCTTGAGAGAGTTAAGCCGTATGAAAATGCCCTCGATGTCTTGGCGCACTTTGTTGTCGGCTTGCTGATTGAATACAAGCATCTGCCAAAGGATAAGCCGTTTGAGATTGCTAAGAGAGCCTATCCATATAGAAACTTGAAATGGGAAGATTATGAAGGAGTTTTAAATCTCCTACAAGAGGCTCATCTGATAGGTTACGATGAAGATAAAGGCGTTCTCTTCTTGAGAAGAGGCGCTTATGCTTATTACTACGAGAATCTTTCAACGATTCCCGATGAGATATCTTACAGAGTTTTTGACGTTTCAAGCGGGCATATAATAGGTCGTTTGGATGAGAGCTTTGTCATGGATTTGGAGGAGGGAATGGAGTTTATAATGCACGGTAGAAGCTGGATTCTTCTTGGTATTGATGAAGAAGCAAAGCTGCTCAAAGTGAGAGAGAGCAAAAGCCTTGAAAGCGCAATTCCTAGTTGGGAAGGTGAGATGATTCCTGTTCCTTTGGAAGTTGCTTCGGATGTTGGAAGACTGAAAAGGGAACTGCTGTTTGACCTTGAGAGAGCGAAAAGAATTATTAAAGATGTTGAATTTAGTGAGGAAGAACTGAGAAAAGCCAAGGAAATTCTCGAAAGGCAAGAGCCTTTAAGCACAGATAGAGATGTTGGCATTGAATCCCTGCCAAAGGCTCTTGTAATCCATGCGGACTTTGGGAATCAGGTTAATGAAGCCATTGGAAGATTTGTATGGAGTTTTCTCTCAATGAGATATGGGAAAGTTTTTACAATGAGAGCGCAAGCCCATGCAATTGTGTTTAAAACTCCATTCCAGCTCAATCCGAGTGAAGTGAAAAGCTATCTTCTCCAAGACGGCAGAGCCTTGCTCTTTGTGATTTCAAAAAGCTTAAGGGAGAGCACAATTTACAGATGGAGAATGCTGAACGTGGCAAAGAGGATCGGTGCTTTGAGGAGAGAGGCTAAAATAAGAAAAGTTGAAAAGCTTTTTGAAGGCACTATAATCGAGGAGGAAACTCTAAATGAGATTTTCCACGACAGGCTCGATATCGAGAATGCAACTAAAATTTTGGACAAAATAAAAAGCGGCATGATTAGAATTAAAACCACCTTAAATTCTGAACCTTCACCATTGGCTCAGCTGAATATAAACATCGGCGGAGAGTTCTTAATCAGCGGAGAGCTTGAAAAAGACGAAATCCTTGAGCTGTTTAAAGAGAGGCTACTGGATACTGAAGTTATGCTGGTCTGTATAAACTGTGGCTGGAGCTCAAGAACGAAAGTTTCCCGCTTAAGAGAGCGCTTAAAGTATCTAGAGTGTCCAAAGTGTTCTTCAAGAATGATTGCCGTTGCTCATCCAATTGATGCAGAGGAATTCCTCAAAGCTTTTAAAAAGCTCAAACAGGGTAAAAAGCTGGAAAAAAGTGAGGAGAGAGCCTACAGAAAGCTAATAAAGGCAGCGGATTTGGTTCAGAGTTACGGCTTCGATGCAGTTTTGGCTTTAGCAAGCTACGGGACGGGGCCAGATACTGCAGCTAGACTTTTGAGCCAGTACAGAGGCGAGGCTCTGCTGGTTGCTCTGATGGAGCGTGAGAGAGAGTTCATAAGGACGAGGAGATTCTGGGTGGATAGGAAAGAGAAGGAAGAATCTGAAGGGGAAGGATAACCGTTTCCGCTACCAGTTGCATTCGTTGCAACTGGTGCGGTTGGCTTCTCGCTCCCACCCACATTGGGGCCACCGGCCGCCTCAAGCGGGAGGTCATCAGCCTTCGGGCTGAACGGAAACAGCCCCCAAAACAAAATCACACTCAAAACCCTAAAAAATTTACGGTTACAAAAACATACAAACGCAACAAAAGAAACCACCAAAAGAACAGCCTTCGATAAAATGGGAAGTTTAGGATTTCAAGAATTTTAGATTTTGGTATCCTTTGTTTTCTAATTCCTGAACTTTTTGATAGCTTCAACGTCGTTCCTCTGAATGAGCCTGAGCACTTTGACCGCGTAAAAGACCTGAAGTGCATTCTCCTCGTCATCTAAAAGACCGTCAATGAGTTTTAGGAGTTCTCTTTCGGCTTTTTGCATAGCGTTTTCTGAGAAGTCCGCAAATTCAAGCCCCTTAATGATTGCGAGAAGCTCCGCAGAGAGTTCAACCTTCTCCTTCACTTGTTTTTTGACTGTAGAGTGTAGTTTCTTTGCCTTCTTCATCGGCTCCAGCGTCTTCGGGTCGATCCCTTTCTTCTTGAGGAATTCATACCAGCGGTCGCCATATGTTTTTCTGGCTTTATAGTTTTGGGAAACTTCTTTAACTTTGCGTGATGCTCATCTGCCAGCTTAGCAATGTGTTCATCCAAATCTGCAACCAAACTCTGCTTTATCAACATATACCCCATTTCTCTGTAGAAAGCTGGTCAATTCGGCTATTACTATCGAAGGAAGGAAAGCTCTTCAACTGCTCCCTTCCGGCTTCTGATCCTTTGAGTATCTCTACAATTGCAGATGTGTCCAGCACCACAATCATAGCCTCACATCCGCCCGGTCTTCTTCTTTAAATTCTGGCAAAGATTTAGCAACGCCAAAGAGACTCTCCCATGCCTTTGGTTCAGCTTTCTTCAATGCTTTTGCTATGATCTTTCTGATGACTTTCTCGTTAATTCCCTCAGGCACTTTCACCACAATCTCAACTTCTCCCATAAATCTCCCTCCATACAAATTGACTACCATTATCTATGACTAACTTGCATGGATATTCTAAAAATACCTTTTGCCTACTACAATTTTTCGAAGTCCTTCAAGTCCCATACAAGAAAGCCCTCATCTCTAAGTTCTTCTTTCCCTGCTACATTCCTCGCAATTAGTCCGTAGCTCTTCTCCCATCCCTCCAATCCC
>CAZTOS010000086.1:0-7668 GCA_964615185.1 uncultured Thermococci archaeon | reverse complement strand
CCCCAAGGCTTTCAAAAGAAAAATGTAAACCCCTTCAATAATTTAAAGTTAAACTGCTCAAAAATTTAATTAAACTAAATATGGAGAACCAAAGGTTGAAAAAGCCTTTTTATACCTTGCTTTTCTATTTGTAAAATGGTGATCTCCATGCCTACAATTAAGGTTTCTGTTACAGGTGAAAGCGTTTCTCCAACAAGAATGATAGTTAAAGGAAAGAAAACCGAGTATATTGTGGACAAAGAGGAGTCAAGTCCGCTCGAATACATTTTGGCGGCATTAGCTGGCTGTATAAACATAGTTGGATTCATTGTGGCAAAGGAAATGAACCTCAACATAGAGAAAATCATTGTTGAGATTAGTGGCAGGCTCAACACAGACAAGTTAATGGGTAAAAATGTTGAAGACAGAGCTGGATACAAGGAGGTTAAGGTTAAAGTGAAAGTTCAGGGAGACGTTGAAGAGGAGAAGCTTAAGGAGTGGGTTGCCAAAGTTGAAGAGAGATGTCCAGTAGGAGACAACATAATGAAGGAAACCCCCGTTCACTTCGAAATCAGCAAAGATTGAAAAGTGAAGGACGTATTTTAGTTTTATTTTGTGTGATTACTTCTGCTTTTTATTTCTGCTTTTTCGATGCACAATCACAAATTCCCGCTTCATAACGCCGTTTAACTTACTACGACGAAGCTCTGCCATTGAAAGCAATTGAGCCCGAATGGATGACGGATGCATTGGCATTTTTGTTAAGTCCTTGCTAACTCTAAAATAAGGCCTTTGGAAGTAGAAGTTTGAAAGACTGCATAAAATAAAATAGAAATCAAGAAAGTCCAGCTCAGTCTTTTGAGGGCAAATGAGGAATAATCCAGCTTAAAAAGCTATCCAAGCTTCTTGTTTGAATATAGAGAGTTCCAGTTCCGTAAAACTCTGCTACTAAACCTTCTCCACTTAGAAGAGTGCTCTTTAACCCACCAACTTTCCTCACTTTGAAGTCTAATCCCTCACTGAATGCAACTAAATGCCCTGTATCTAAGATAAAGCGCTCATTGTTTAGCTCAACCTTTTGGATTGCACCGTAGCTTGAGAGAAACACCACACCTCTTCCACTCATCTTCAGAAGAAACAGTCCTTCTCTGGCGAAAAATGCCTTTGCTCCTCCCCACTTTGTGTCTATGGTTATATCCGCCGAACTTGCCAGAAATGCTCCACTTTGAGCATATAGTGTCCCATCAATTTCAAAAGCTTCAATATCTCCCGGATAAGGGGGAGCAAGTCCTATTTTCCCAGCTCCTCCTTCAGCTTTAAATGTGTTTATAAAAAAGCTTTCTCCGGCTAAAAGAGATCTCTTAAGCGCTCCAAAAATCCCGCCTTTTGCCTTCGTTTCCATCTTAATGTTTGGACTCATAAAGACCATAGCACCGGACTCTGCCTGTAGAACCTCTCCTTCCTCCAGTTCAACCTCAACTAAACTAAAACTTGGCCTATGTTTTATCTCATATTTCACAAAAATCACCTATCCTTAACTATTCATAGTGGTATATATCACTTCCTATCGCCAATTGACGAAGAACAATTGGCCTTTTACCGAAAGACTTTTATAACTTACCCTTCTACTTCCCAAAAGAACATTTAGGTTCAATGCTTTTACAGGTGATGACAATGAAGAAACTGCTGAAACCAGCCAAAGATGTCGGTATTGTTGGATACGGTGCCTATGTACCTATGCCCAGAATTAAAAATGCCGAAATCGGCAGGGTGTGGGGAGTAAATGGATTCCCAATCGAAGAAAAAGCTGTGAACAATCTTGATGAAGATGCATTGACAATAGGGATTGAAGCAGCAAGAAATGCTCTAAAGAGGGCTAAAATTGACCCTAAGCTCATTAGAGCGATATGGTTTGGTTCTGAGTCAAAACCTTACGCAGTTAAGCCTTCTGCAACCATTATCGCTGAAGCAATTGGAGCAACCCCAGATTTAAACGCCGCTGATTTTGAATTTGCGTGTAAAGCCGGAACTGAAGCGTTGCAAGCGGCAATAGGTTTTGTCAGCTCTGGAATGGCAGAATATGCAATGGCCATTGGAGCAGACACTGCTCAGGGAAGACCCGGAGATCACTTAGAATTCACGGCTGCTGCTGGAGGAGCGGCTTACATCCTCGGAGAGAAGAGCTCAGAAACTTTAGCGTACTTTGAGGGGAGTTACTCCTACGTTACAGACACTCCAGACTTCTGGAGAAGACAGCATGAGCACTATCCAAGACATGGAAACAGATTCACCGGAGAACCAGCTTATTTCCATCACATAATAAACGCCGCCAAAGGATTAATGGAAGAACTCGGCTTAACAGTCAACGATTTTGACTATGCTGTTTTTCATCAGCCAAACGTTAAGTTTCCACTCACGGTAGCCAAGATTTTGGGCATTCCAGCTGAGAAAGTTAAACCAGGCCTTCTCAGCGGAGTGATAGGCAACACATACAGCGGTGCAACTTTGGTTGGGGTTTCCGCTGTTTTGGACATAGCAAAACCGGGCGAGAGAATCCTCTGGGTCAGCTTTGGCTCTGGAGCGGGAAGCGATGCTTTCAGCTTAGTCGTGCAAGATGCAATTGAGGAAAAGAGAGACTTGGCACCAAAGACCTTGGACTACATAAACAGGAAGAAGTACATTGACTATGCATTGTACGTAAAGCACAGAGGAAAGCTCATTATGTGAGGTGATTGAGATGAAAAAGGCTGTGATAATTGGAGTTGGCATGACCCCTGCTGGAGAGCACTGGAAAACTCCACTTAGAGATTTAGCTGTCGAAGCTTTGCTGAATGCAATGGATGATGCTAACATTGACAAAGTTGATTCCCTTTATGTAGGAAACATGATTTCTGGGTCATTCGTTGAACAGGAAAATCTTGGAGCACTTATAGCTGATTGGGCTGGTTTGGGACACATTCCAGCTGTAAAAATTGAGGCTGCCTGTGCCTCTGGAGGAGCTGCAGTTCAGGAAGGTGCTAAAGCTGTCATGAGTGGCCTTGAAGACGTTGTTGCCGTCATTGGAGTAGAAAAGATGACAGACGCATGGCCAAGTGATGCTACAAGATACTTAGCCTACGCTGCTGATGCTGAGTGGGAGCTGTTCCACGGAGCGAGCTTTGTCGCTTTAAACGCTCTTGTCATGCGCTACTACATGCACACCTATGGTTATACAGAGGAGGATCTGGCTTTATTCGCTGTTAACGCTCACATAAATGGTGCAAAGAATCCATATGCAATGTTCAAGAAGCCAATAAAGGTCGAAACTGTGCTTAAGAGTCCATACATAGCCGACCCGGTCAAGCTGTTTGATGCCTCTCCAGTCTGTGACGGTGCTGCCGCTGTTATCGTAACAACGCCCGAAAAAGCGAAGGAGCTTGGAATTCCAAAAGAAAAGTGGGTCGAGGTAGCTGGAATGGGAAGAGCAATTGATACAATCAACTTGGCAAACAGGAAGGACTTGCTCACGCTTAAAGCTGCTAAAGTTGCAGCTGAGAGAGCCTACAAGATGTCCGGAGTAGATGTCAAGGACATTGATTTGTTTGAAATTCACGATGCATTTACAATCATGGCCGCTTTGAGCTTAGAAGCCATAGGAGCCGCTGAACGCGGTAAGGGTGCGGAGTTGGCTAAGGAAGGGCAGATTGCAGTTGACGGTGACTATCCAATCCAAACAATGGGTGGACTTAAGGCAAGAGGACACCCAGTTGGTGCAACAGGAGTTTATCAGACCGTTGAAGCAGCTTTACAGCTTAGAGGGGAAGCGCCAAATCAAGTGCCCGATGCAGAGATTGCACTAACACAGAACATTGGAGGAACGGGTTCGAACATAACCGTAACAATCCTTAGGAGGGTTTGAAAATGCCCAACATGCAGGTTTCAAGATTTTGGAGACACTTTAAAGAGAAGTACCGCTTAGTTGGGAGCAAGTGCAAAAAGTGCGGAAAGATTCACTTCCCTCCAAGGCAAGTGTGTAATGAGTGTGGCAGCAGAGAGATGGAAGAGATACAGCTCAGTGGAAGAGGAAAGGTCATCAGCTGGACTATTGTGAGAAACCCTCCAAGCGGCTTTGAATATTACAAACCCTATCCACTGGCATTAATTGAGCTTGAAGAAGGACCCATTGTCTTAGCACAGCTCACAGACGTTGACCCAGAAGAAATTACATTCGGCATGGAAGTTGAGATGGTCACGAGGAAGATAAGGGAATTCAACGAGGATGGAATAATCCTCTATGGGTACAAGTTCAGGCCACCGATTAAGTGAGCTTTCCTTTTTCTCTACTTTTGTTTTCATGAATAGCGTTTGCTTTATTCTTAAACCTTAAAGAGGGTTGAAGAGCTGACAATGCTCATGCTCAAGAAGCTGGCATAAGGATTATATTCTTAAAAGCCCAAAGGTATGATGGTGGGAAGATGGGAAAAATAATAACGGTCTCAGTTCCAGAGTGGGTTGACGAGAAAAAGTTCAGGGAGGCGCTTAAAAAAGCCCTCCTCGAGAGCTCCCCATCGAAAATGAGTGTGGAGGAGATTAGGAAAATCCTGGGAGTCACTGAACTGAGGGAAGACGTGGAAGTTTCCGAAGATGTCAGAAAAAAAGAAAAGAGGCGTCTTGAATGGTTGTATTAGATACCAACGTGGTCATAGAGAAAGTTAGAGAGCACAAGGAGATAGCGGAAAACATAACTGGAGTGACCTTCGTAGAGTTTCCAAGGATAGTGTTCTATGCCAAATTCAAAGGAAATATCTTGTTTCCAACACTTGATGACTACATTCTTGCCCATAAGCTCCAATTAAAGCTCCTCAAAAAAGGCTCTCCAAGAACCTTCGCTGATCTGTTGATTGCCGCAATTTGCATAAACAATGGAGAGGAGCTCATAACCTATGATTCCGACTTCTTAGAAATTGCCGAAGTTTCAGAGTTGAAGTTGATTTTGTTGGAAAAATGACAACAGCTTCTCTTGAGGACTTGCTCTGGATTATTCCTTTAGTCAAAGAAGAGTTTCCCCATATTAAAGACCCATACCGCTTCATGCTCTCCCGTCTCGACTTTCTATGGGTTCTTGAAGATGGTGAAACTCCATTGGCGAAGATAACTTCATCAGGGCAGTGATAGTTAAACCCAAATTCAGAGGGAAAGGCTACGGAAAAGAGCTCCTAAAATTTGCCATATCTTTGGGCGGAAGAAAGCTGATTTCAAGAAAAGACAACAAAAGGGCAAACAAACTCTACCAAAAATTTGGTTTTAAACCAGTGAAGAAAGAAAACAATCTGATTTACTGGGAGTTTTGCGGCTCATTTTGAACATCCCTAACCATCCTCACCCAAATTCCGCTCTGCCCAGCAACTCTGAAGCCGTACTTCTCATAGAACTTAATCGCCTTCTTATTCTTCTCTCCAACCCAGAGCTCTATTTTATCGTTGTATTTGCTCAGATAGCAGAGACATTTATCCATGAGCTTTTTTCCGATGCTCTTGCCTTGGTACCGCTTATCAACCACGAACTCATGGATTGCTCCAACAACTCTCCCCTCATATTTGCTGAACCAGTCTTTATCACAAACGATAAATCCAACGATTTCATCACCAATTTTAGCAATAAAAAAGCCGTCTTTAGCTTTATTCCAACACCATCGTAAATACCTCCGTGCATATCTCTTCCCTTCTCCACCATACTCTGGCATATCCTCATAACCTCTCATGTAAATGTCAACAAGCTTTTCCAGAATCTCTTGGTCAAATTTATTCAGCTTTTCTATCTTTACTTCCTCTTCCACCCTCATCACTATTAAGTTAAGAGATGGACTTAAAAAGCATAGGGTTTTTAATGGTTTGAGGGAGAGAATAGAGCAGATGAAGGTGGTTTTAATGGGAAAGGCAAAGCCAAAAATTTGCGAAATTTGCGGCGCTGAAATCAGAGGACAGGGGCACACTATAAAAATCGAAGGCGCAGAGCTCTTAGTTTGCTCTAACTGTTATAGGAAGTATGGAAGAAAGAAGCCCGGAACGTTCAGTATAATGCCAACTGGAAGGGAGCCGAGGAGGACATATAAGCCAAAACCAAGACCACAGAAAAGACCCTACCGAGAGAGACCACTTTATACCGAAGACATTGTTGAGGATTATGCTGAGAGAGTTTACCAGGCAATACAGAGGAGCAAGATGAGTTATGAGGAGCTTTCACATAAAGTGGGACTTTCTGTCAACGTGCTGAGGAGAATCGCCCATGGTGAGTATATGCCAACCATTGAGGAAGCCAAAAAGCTGGAGAGATACTTCAAGATAAAGCTCATTGAGAGGGTTGAAGAAGTGCATGAGGAAAAGATCAGCATTCCAAAGGATTATGAACCAACGCTCGGCGACATTGCAAGGATAAGGGTTAAGAAGAAAAAGAGGAAGTAACACTACTTGAGATTAGTTTTAATTTTTCTTGTTCTCAAATTCTCACGCAATTAACCCCATGCTTTAATCTGCATTCTCTATGAATAACGATGAAGACAAAACTTAAATACCTAATTCGGTATATACCTAATCAGGTGATATCATGCCAAAGACAAAGACCAGCATATATATTGATAGGGAACTGTGGTGGGAATTTAAGAAAAAAGCATCTGAAGAGAAGAAGGAAGTTAGTGAGCTCTTAGAAGAAATCATTCGGGAAGAACTTTTAGAAGATTTCTTAATAGCTATTGATAGTATGATAGGTAAATCCTCGGAGCTTTATTTTAAGCCACTTAAGATAAAAGGTTCCATAAGTAAGCTTGTGAGGGAGATGAGGGATGCCAGAGCGGATAGTATATCTCGACAGTAGTGCAATAATTAAGCGGTATGTGGAAGAGAAGGGCAGCAATAAAGTTGTTTATGAGTATGAAAGCGCTTATAATGGCAAGAGAATTATTGCATTTAGCATCTGGAATGTTGGAGAGGTGCTGGGTGTTTTTGATAGAGCAAAGCGAAGAAACGTTATAAATGCCGCGGAATATTCTATTTTAAGAGAAAGATTCTTAGCTGAAACGGAAAGAATGACAAAGCTAAGGATTTTAAAGATAGTTCCTCTGAAAACCCAAATTCTCGTTGGAGGATGGAAAATTATAGAAAAATATCACATCTATCAAGCAGATGCAATTCAAATAGTTTCAGCCAAGATTATAAATGCCGACTTATTTCTCACAGGGGACAAAAAGTTACATGAAATAGCTAAAGAGGAAAGTTTGAAATCAATATACCTCGGATAATCCGTCCTCTTCCTCAACTTTCTGTTCAATTCTCTTAACCTTCGGCGGATGAAAGCCTTTAAGCTTCTCAAAACTCCCCCATAAACGCAAAAGCTCCTTATGAACTGGACTTCCCGGAGGGATTACAATTATATGAGCGGGAGGATGAATGTCCCTTAACCGACCGATTGCTTTAGCTGGAGGTAGGTCAATCTGAGCAACGACATGAGCCCTGTATTTTTTCCTTGGTTTTTCCCCAACAATCTTTTCAAACGCCCAATCTGAAAGTGCAGGAGATATTATCCTTGGATCCCCCCTAATTTGCATTCCTCCGTATCTCACAAGGTCGGCCAAAGCCACCATCGCTTTGTCAAAGTTGTCTGTTCTTATCAATACAATCGTGTTTAACATCACTCTCACCAAGGTCTGGTTATCTT
>CAZTOS010000085.1:0-7668 GCA_964615185.1 uncultured Thermococci archaeon | reverse complement strand
CAGATGAAGCACGAGCAACTTGAGATGTCCTTTAAACTTTGGTCGCTCCAATGTTTTTCACCTCGATATATCGGTAGATATATTGGTCGTTATAAATCTTTCGGATATATGAATATCCTTTTAAGTGCGGTAAAGGTTATTTTAATTGGGGATGCCAAATGAGGCTCATTCTTAAACCGCTCTTTGAAGTAGAACTTCCCCCGGAGTTCGTTGATATCTTAAAGGCAAAAATAAAGGGTAGAGAAATTAAAGAGGGGGAGGTTATTGAGATTGACCTATTAGGGAAGCCATTGAAATTTGAGGTCATTTATGCGGAACCTAAAGAATTTAGAGTGAGGGAGGACACAAAAATAGAACTTTCCTCAGAAAAACCCTTAACTCTGGATTTCGAATTTAATAAAGCTGTCAGGAATATTATATTCCTCGAAAAGAGCATTGTACTCATTTTTGAAGATGAGGTCTTAGTCCTGAGTGAGAACGGACACAAAATTTATAACGAAAAATTCGAAGGGCTTAAAGAAGTTAGGGGGACTAAAAATATCCTGGTGGTAATTTATGGAGAAGGTAAAAAGCTCAGGTTCATTCACATTTAATGAGAGCTGGGAAGAAAAGAAAGAGCGGGCGTTGAAAATTGTTAAAAAGTTAATTGAGATGTATCAGAGGGATAGAATTCTACATGGGGACCCTTTCTTTACCCTCATAAGATGTATAATTTCCCAGAGGAATAGAGATGAAGTGACTGACAGGGTAAGCGAGTTGCTTTTTAATAGGTATCCAACGATTCATGCTCTGGCAAATGCTAAAATCGAGGATGTTCAGAAATTGTTGAGGGAGAATGGAGTTGGTTTATGGAAAAATAAGGGAAAGTGGATTGTGGAATGCTCCAGGTTAATTCTGAAGAAATACGGTGGGAAGGTTCCAGATAGCGTAGAAGAACTTGTTAAACTGCCAGGCATTGGGAGGAAATGTGCGAATATAGTTCTGGCTTATGGATTCGGTAAACAAGCAATCCCTGTTGATACCCATGTGAACAGAATAAGCAAGCGTTTGGGTTTAGCTCCACCAAAAGCCCCACCTGAAAAAGTTGAGGAATACTTAAAGGAGCTGATTCCTAAGGAGCTTTGGATCTATGTGAATCATGCAATGGTGGATCATGGAAAGACAATTTGTCGTCCAATAAGTCC
This sequence comes from uncultured Thermococci archaeon, assembly GCA_964615185.1. Lineage (GTDB taxonomy): Archaea > Methanobacteriota_B > Thermococci > Thermococcales > Thermococcaceae > Thermococcus_B. Next base: position 6,484 of record CAZTOS010000085.1, on the reverse strand, counting down.
AAAATGCAATGAATGTCCTTTGAAGACACTCTGTCCATATGCAAAGGGTTTTATTAGTGATGAAGAGATAAGAAAGACTTAGCTGGGAAATTTTATATACCTAACTGTTGATTTCAAGATGAGAAGGAAGGAGGTGCCAGAGATGGAGGGTGAGAGCGATGACAGTCCTCTTGGGTCTGAAAGAGAGGTCAAAAGAGGCATATACAGCAACACTGGTATCGCTGATTATCTCTTTGATGATAGGTTTCTTTGGAGGAACTTTTCTTGGTAAATACTTCAATAAAATCCGTTCCACGTACCCCGGTATTCTGGTGATTCTTCCAGGCATGATGGGGCTGAGAGGAAATGCATTTGGTTCCATGGCATCTCGGTTCTCAACAATGCTGTACTTAGGTGATCTTAAACCGAGAATTAGAGAGGAGAGAGTTTTGAGGAATATTGTGATTGCAATGATGCTTTCTCTTATCCCAGTTACAATCCTTTGGATGATTGGCATAATTAAGGGAATCCGGTATCATTCCTTTCAGATTTTGTTGATAGTTATAAGTTCTACGATTTTTGTATCTCTATTACTTGGATATTTTACAGCGTTTGTGACGGTATTTTCTTTTAAAAGAGGGACGGACCCAGATAGTGTTGCCGCTCCTTTAGTTGCTTCGATGGGGGATTTGCTGACGATACCGTCTCTTATAACTTTTATCCTCATCTTGGAACATTCCAGAATCGTGTTTTGGGCTTCGAATATTGGTCTTATCCTTCTTCTTTTGTTTCTTGTTGAAATCAGCAAAGTAAGAAGAGCAGAGCTTTTGGAGTTCAAAGAGCTTTTTATGATAATAATCTTTTTGGCCCTTCTTTCTCTGATATCAGGATTTACACTGGAAAGATTCAGTCACTTAATCCAAGCCTCTGTAATTCTTGGTTTCGCATATCCTTCTTTGCTCAGTAGCTTTGGAAACTATGGTTCTGTTATAGCAGCAAAAACCTCAACAAAACTCCATCTCGGATACATTGAAAAGTATCTATCACCGGAACCGTTTTTAGATATACTGTCTCTATTTGCAACCACTCCCACAATAGGTTTCCTGATAAACATCTTTGGAATTGCAATCGCAAGGCTTACCCTTGGAGCTAATGTGTCCTTTTCTTTGTGGCTTGCCCTAACATATCCATTTATGGCACTTTTCATAATGCTATATTCGTACACCATTTCATACCTCCTCTTCAAAAAGGATATAGATCCAGACAACGTTGCAATTCCACTCATTTCAAATAACAGTGATATCTTTGGTACTATTTATGCAGTGTTGATTGCAAAGCTCATTGTCGGTGGTTAAGGTGATAGGGGCCTCAACTTATGCCTTATTTGATAAAAGCCTGGGAGTTGCAATTCACAAACTTGGAAAATTCCCAATAGACTTCGTAGAGATAATGAATGAGGGATATCATGTACTTAACAGGTATAATTTTAGATTTCACCTTGAGACCTTGGAAGAATACGGACTTAAAAATGTGCTTCATGCTCCCTTCAGTGACCTGAACATAGCATCTCTTAATGAGAGAATAAGAAGAGCAACATTGGAGCAGATTTTTGACACAATAGAGATGGCTCATTTAATGGGTTCCATGCTTGTAGTTCTTCATCCCGGACATCACTCCCCTTTGAGCTTTAAATTTCCAAGGGCATATGAAACTATTCATAAACGTTCCTTGGAGGAAATAGATAAATTTGCCGAAAAAACAGGGGTTAAAGTTGCCTTGGAGAATATGCCAAAATTTCCCACATTGGATGGTCAAACCGCTCAAAGAATACAAGAACTTATTGACGGCACAAACATTTATGTTGCTTTTGATGTGGGACATCTGCACACTGTGGACGGCAAGTTTGTTGAATTTGTTGAACTTTTAAGGGACAGAATAATTCATGTCCATCTTCATGATAACGACGGAAAGAATGACTCTCATTTAGCTTTAGGTGAAGGTACTGTGCCTTGGAGTCTTGTTTTTAGTTCCATTCCTAAGGATGTTACATTGACCATAGAGGTTGGGAGCTTGGATAACATCAAAAGAAGCCTCGAATTTTTAAAGATTTATCTAAAATAATCTTGGGCATTTTCTCCAGATTGTTGTCATTGATGTAGATTTTCATTCATTGAAGGCTCTATTTGACATACATAAAACTTTTATACAGCGAAAGGAAGAAAGTTAATTGGAAAAAGCTTCGAAAGAAAGCTTTATTCAACGAAAGTTTTTAACTAAAGGTGATAGAAATGGAAATGCCAAAAATCGTTGAAGAATTAAAGCCCTTTTTTGAACCAAAGGCAGTCGCTATCATCGGAGCAACGAACAAAAAAGGAAAGGTTGGAAATGTTATTTTTGAGAACTTTAGAAGGAATAAGGAGCAAGGGATTTTCAAGGGTAACATATACCCTGTAAATCCAAGGCTTGATGAAATCGAGGGATATAAGGTATATAAGAGTGTTAAGGAACTCCCTGAAGATACAGATTTAGCAGTAATATCTATTCCTGCACCATTTGTCCCAGCTACAATGAGGGATATTGCAGAAAAGGGCATCAAAGCAGTTATAATCATCACAGGAGGTTTTGGAGAGCTTGGTGAAGAAGGGAAGAAATTAGAGAGAGAAATCTACGAAATAGCAAAGGCAAACGGAATTAGGGTTATTGGACCAAACTGTGTTGGTGTCTATGTTCCAGACACAGGTGTAGATACTGTATTTTTACCGGAAGAGAAGATGGACAGACCAAAGAGCGGTCCAATAGCTTTCGTTTCTCAAAGTGGAGCTTTCGCAGCAGCAATGCTTGACTGGGCTGCGTTGGCTGGGATAGGAATTGGAAAAATGGTTAGCTATGGGAATAAGATAGATGTTGACGATGCCGATTTAGTGGACTATTTCATTTATGACGACCAAATCAAAGTTGTTACCCTCTACATTGAAGGAGTCAAGGATGGTAGAAAGTTCATTGAAGCTGCAAAGAGAATAACAAAAGTAAAACCCGTCATTGCACTGAAGAGTGGAAGAACTGAGTATGGAGCAAAGGCCGTCTCATCACACACTGGTTCATTGGCAGGGGCGGATGTTATTTACGATGCAGTCTTCAAGCAGACCGGAATAATTAGAGCTGAAGACTTTGAGCACATGTTTGATGTTGCTAAGGCCTTTACAAAGTGCAAGCTTCCAAAAGGCGATAGGATTGGGATAATCACTGATGGCGGTGGAGCTGGAGTCATGGCAAGTGATGCAGTTGCTAAATTTGGCTTAAAGATGGCTCAGATCAGTGAAGAGACTCTCAAGTTCCTTAAGGAGAACTTCCCACCACATGCAGTTGCTGGTAACCCAGCTGACGTCGTAGGAGATACCGACGCTCAAAGATACAAGATTGCGATTGAAGGCTTTGTAAATGACCCGAATGTTGATGCTATTCTGGTAATAGTTCTCTTCCAAGTGCCGCTCTTAAACGAAATGGAAATAATTGATATCTTAGCAGAGTACGCAAAGAAGAGTGAGAAGCCAATTGTAGCAGTTGCAATGGGTGGTAAGAAGACAGAATACTATGCAAAGCTGCTTGAGGAGAAAGGAGTCCCGGTATATCCAACACCCGAAAGAGGAGTTAGGGCTTTGGCTGGTCTTGTGCAATATGCAAAATATTTAGAGAAGGTTAAAGGGGAGTGATTTTATGAAGGATGAAGCTTTGAAAGTTATTGAGGATGTTTTGAGCAAAGGTAGAAAAGCCTTAGTTGAATATGAAGCAAAGCAAGTTTTAAAGGCTTATGAACTGCCTGTTCCAAATGAAAAGCTTGCAGAGACCCTTGATGAAGCCCTTGAATATGCCAAAGAGATTGGCTACCCCGTTGTTCTCAAGCTGATGTCACCCCAGATACTCCACAAGAGCGATGCAAAGATTATTGCCTTGAATGTCAAAAATGAAGAAGAGCTGAAAAAGAAGTGGGAGGAAATCCATGAAAACGCTAAAAAATACCGCCCAGATGCAGAGATCCTGGGTGTTTTGGTTGCCCCCATGCTTAAACCTGGAAGGGAGGTTATCATAGGCGTAACTGAAGATCCACAGTTCGGACATGCAATAATGTTTGGTCTTGGTGGCATCTTCGTCGAAATCCTTAAGGATGTTACATTTAGAATTATTCCAATTGAGGAGAAGGATGCTTGGGCAATGATGAAGAGCATTAAAGGCTACCCAATCCTTGCTGGTGCAAGAGGAGAGCCACCAGCTGACATGAAAGCATTGGTTGACATGATGTTAAAAGTTTCAGAGCTTGTTGATGACCTGAAAGACTACATAAAGGAGATGGACTTGAACCCAGTCTTCGTCTACAACGAAGGCGAAGGAGCAGTTATAGTTGATGCGAGGATAATTTTGAAGTGATTTTGTTCTTTTTATTTGCCTTTTTTCTTTTAAAGCTTGATTTGCTGTTTTAGATATGTGCATTTGATATTATTGTAAGAGGCTTTGTGTACCAGTGGTCAATGTTTGGAAATCCAGTACGCTATATTTTCACGTCCAAAACTTTTGGCTTCTTCCCTAAAAACTCCGCAGCAGTTAAAAGATTTTTATTAAGCTTTTCTGCAGTTTCCCAAACTTCTTTTGTATGCTCCTTAAAATGAACCTCTCTTGGTAAATGGTGGTCATAGATAATAACTTCAGCATCGATCTCTTTCACGATTTTAACAGCATTATCTATTGCTCTCTTTAGGTTCGTTTTGTTCAATAAATAGCCAAGCATATATGTCATAGGACCATCTAAGATGAGAACATTTGGGTTTTCTTTAATTATCCATTCCGCATAGTCCTCTATTATTGGGCCATTTAAATCGCTCGAATGGATTAGCTTTTCATCCTCATACTCAACCACAGTTGCAAAAACCCATCCAACTCTTGAAAACTCAATTCCATGGAAGAGAGGCTTTGTAAATTTAATTTTTGTATCTCCAAAGCGAAACTCCTTTCCATCAGCGAAGAAAACTTTTAAGTCTTTAAATGTCATTTCCGGGATTCTTGGAGTGGAGTTCCATTTCTTGGCTCTATTTTTAAACCACTTAAACCCTTTCTCAAGCAATTGTTTCCTTCTCTTGCTATATTCTCCAAAGTCCTTTGAAGATGCAATTGGGAGCTCTTTTATAGGGTTGGGATATTCTTTTGTCTCTGGTTTTGTCAAAATGGTTTCGAGGGCTATTCTCCCAAAGTAACTGTAAAGATTTGAATAAAAATACTCAGCTCTTTTCCTTTGGGAATCATTTATGTAGTTGTTTGGGTTCTTCGCTAAGAGTATCTTTCCTCCATAAATCTCCATATTATCTGGGAAATAGTGGTCATAGTGATAGTGGGAGATTACAATAATATCTGCTCTTTTACTTGCTTTTATTATTTCTCTTTCTCCTTTAATCAGCCATCTGATCTTTTCTTCTTCACTTGCGGGAAAGCTTGGCTGCATAATGGCAATTCCTGGGTCAATTAGGATTGATACATCAGATGTCTTAACAAACACACATGAACTTTTAGCTCCTAAGGAGTCAAACCACACAGGCTTAAACGATAGCTTCATGATAGCTTTTCTGCTTTTATCGATTTAAACTTTAAGATGAAAGCCCCCAGAGCTGAGGCTCCAAAAATGCCCACAAAAGTAAAGCCAAGCTTAAATCCAAAGAATCCAACTATTATTGGTCCCAAAGCTTGACCAACATCTTTTATACTCTCTAAAAAGCCCAAAGCTGTGCCTTTGAGCTTTGAGATTTCTGTTGCTAAAGGCTTTGTTGAGGCTTCACTTATTGAAGCGCCAAGGGAGAACAGCACAGCCCCGAAAATCACTAAAGGCAAGGATTTTGAAAATGCAAAGATGAACACTGCTGAGCTTACCAATCCCATACCAAAGATTATTGGCTTTACCCTCCCAATTTTGTCACTTAAATAGCCGGCGTATGGTTTTACAATTGCCATTATTGAGATTTCCACCGTCAAAATTAGTCCAGAAAGCCAAGCCTTGCCTTCAAGGAAGTAGAAGAGGGGTAGAAACGTTTCAATGCTCTGGTACGCCATGTAAACTGAAGCATCCAAAATACCCAATAGGAGCAAGTCAGAACTGAAAGAAAACTTAAATTTTTCCAAGTCTTTTCCTGTCTCTGGAAATGTGAAGGTTAAAGCAAAGACAATGGAACCGAAGAAGGAACATAGGAGGAAAACTATCCAAAAGTCAACAAAATAAATGAGGGTTCCAGCTAAGAGAGGTGCTAAAGCCCTTCCGACTAAAGTTGAAGAACTCAGAAGCCCCATAAATGTTCCTTTCTTCTCTGGAAATATATCGCTTATTAAGGCTAAGGAAACTGGGACAAATATAGCAGTTGCCATTCCATAATACGCTCTAACTAAAGCCAGAACTAGTGCATCCTTCGCGAGAAAGTAAAGGAGAGGAGCAGAGAAGAATACAAATCCGCTGAGTTTTAACAGCTTTTTT
>CAZTOS010000084.1:0-7759 GCA_964615185.1 uncultured Thermococci archaeon | reverse complement strand
AAGACCGGGGCAAGATGGTGTCGTTAACGCTGTTTTGATAAAAGAGGAGAAGAGCGCCTGATTTTGAACTCTTCTATAATTTTAATTTTGCTGAGCTGGCGGGACATCTTTGGGAGCGTAAATTGCCCTCTCCAACTCTGGCCTTAGAATTTCCAATATTTTCTTTTTAACTTCTTCAACTCCAAGTCCATCTTTAGCCACAATCCTTATAGGCTCTACCCCTCTATCTCTCAAGAACTCTTCAACTTTCCTTATCTTTTCTTCATCAGCTACATCAACTTTATTCAGAACAACTATGAATGGGAAATCTTTAAACTCCTCGTAAATCTCTTCGAAGAGATGCATCTGCTCCTCAAGTGGGAATCCACAGTACTCCGATGGGTCAAAGATGTAAATTATTACTTTTCCGAGGTGCTTCAATGCTAAAATTGCCTGCCTTTCTATTTCATTACGCTCACTTAAAGGTCTGTCAAGCAAACCGGGAGTGTCTATCACCTGATACTTGAGCCAGTGCTCCTCAAACTGCCCAACGTTAATTCCCTTGGTTGTGAAGGGATAACTCGCCACTTCTGGCTTCGCATTTGTGAGCTGCCTGAGAAGAGTTGACTTTCCAACATTTGGATGTCCAGCTATGACAATGGTTGGCAAGCTAAGGTCAATAACTGGCAAATCCTTCAAAACATCTCTCGCCTTGTTGAGATACTCCAAGTTGTCTGCTATGTCCTTAATGACGCTTGCAACTCTTCCGTAAAACTGTCTTCTAAGCTGAGCAATCTCATTTGGGTCTCTTGAATATCTAATCTTTTCCACATATCTCTCTTCAAGCGTTCTTATTGTCTTTATCGCCCAATTCACAGACGCTAAAGCCTTATGGAACATCTTTCTATCAACGAGTGTATCAACTAACTCTTGATAGAATGGAGGCAGAGTTGAGACACCAGGAGTTCTGTCAAGGATTTTCCTCAAATTATCCCTAATGACGTTTGAAACAGTCCTTATTCTAAGCTCCTCCCTTTGTCTCGCCTTACTTATTTTATTCCCTCGCGGATTGAATGATGATGCTGCTTTTTCAGCTCTCCTAAAGGCTTTATCAATGAGTTCATCAGCTAAAAGGATAGTTGGCATTTTTTCAAAAGGATTTTTCATTTCTCTCACCTCTTTCTTTGTCTCGCCTTTCTTAGGTTTTACAATTGGGTTTTTAAAGCTTTGGAGTTAGAATCTCTCCAAAATCTTTGGGATATCTTGAGGCTCAAGCACAGTCTCAACAATATAACCCTTTTCAATTAAAATTTTGTTAAAGAGTTCTTCCCTCTTCCAGCCATCTAAAGTAACGTCGCCATGAAACATGACCTCCGGGAGAAGGAGAATGCCTAAATCAATCTCCGGCAGTTGTTTAACAGTCCTCAATACATCATATCCCGTCAAAAGTCCAGCTGTGCCAATATTTCCACCAAATACTTCATTCTTAACCATGATAACGTTGAGCTTTGGGAACAAGCGCTTCATCTCCGGGTATGCAAGCTCGCCCGTTAGGATATGCGTTGGAATATTCATCTCAATGTCAAAGGGCTCCAAGCCAGTTGTGAACTCCCCTAAAAGAGCTTGGAATATCGGAGGAATCACTATTTCAATATCTAATTCTTTTTGCTTCTCCAACGCGACGTTTTTCACAAATAGAAGCTCCTCTCTCGTCAATGCCCTCGTTCTCGAAAACTTCGTAATCCCAACAGGGAAGAGTCTAACTTCATGAACTCCAAAACTGTCTAAATCATCTAAAATTTCCCCAATATCATTGACGTTATATCCAGGGGTTAGAATTATATCAGCAATCATTCTAAAATGCTCCACAATTTTTGGAATTAAATCAATGACTTTTCCAGCATTTCTGTTGTGCATGAGTCTTATTCTAACTTCTTTTTTGGTGGTGTGGAGGGAAATCTGAATCTCGTCTAAGCCCGCTTTGTATAATGATTCTATGCGCTTTTCATCAAACCGAACATTTGCTGATGTATCTGTAACGCGAATCCACAAATCGTAATGCTCTCTTGCGTAGGCAATTCTCCTTTCTAACTCGGGGTCGTTTAAAGTGTCATGCTTGGCAACTCGATAAATCATCTGGGGAGGATTTTGAGTAAGATAACAGAATATACAGTCGTTTCCACAGGGGCCAGCTTTAGATGAAGGAGGAATAATCAGCAAATCTTCTCGCTCATTAACCATATCAAGCTCAAATTTCGTGATTTTTCTAAGTTTGTAGTCCTCTGTCAGTTCATACATGGTTAAAAGGAGAAAAAGTTGCCTTAAAAAGGATTTTGTGGATAATTTATCCCAGCTCGATAACTTTGCCTACGTAAAGGGGCTCAAAGGTTTTTCCGAATTCAATCATGAAAAAGCTCATTGCTTCAAATCCAGTGCAGTGGCCAGCATAAAGCTTCTCAACTTTCAGCTCCTTTAGCTTTTTGGCAGTTTCTTTTAAGAGCTCGGGCTTTGCACCGATTAAGTGAAATCCACCGATGAGGGCTTTGATCGGCTTGTTCATGAGCTTTTGAGCATGCATGGCTATGTTCGTTATTCCGCTGTGTCCACAGCCGGTTATTACCGCTATGCTATCACCTAAGTCAAGAATTAGAGCCATGTCATCCTTTACCTCATCTTTCACAAGCTTTCCATTCTCAATCTTGTATCCAACAGCCCTGTCCCATGTAACTCTCTCACTTTCTCCGCTTGAATAAATTCCTTCAACAATTTGGATGGGATCTTTAGTCAATATGAACTCTGCTCCCAATTCTTCAAGCTCCCCCCTCTTGAACGGCAAACTTATATCTCTCAAATGCGGCTTTAATGCAACTCTCTTGACAAATATTTCTGGGTGAGCGATAATTGTCAGCTTCTTTCCTCCTCTCGCTTTATGAAAAGCTTTCAAGCCCTCCGTGTGGTCGTAATGTCCATGAGTTAAGAAGAGATAATCAATATCTGCCGGCTTAATTCCTAATGCGTTCATATTTTTCAATAAAATTTCACCATCAACTCCTGTGTCAACTAATATTTTGTATCCTTTGTGCTCAACTAAAGCCGAAAAGCCGTGCCCTCCAAAAAGGCCTTTCTTAAATCCACTGTGGTTTTCAAAGAGAATTGTAATTCTCATCTCCACCACCAAAATTAGATTAGCCAAACACAATAAAGCTTTTTCTCGAAAAGTTTATTTTTCCAAGTGCTCAAACAGTCAAGCAGTGATCTATTATGAATTACATCGAGGCAATTGTGATGGGTATATTACAGGGATTTACCGAATGGCTACCGATAAGCAGTTCTGGACAGGTAATGTTAGCACTGATAAACTTTTTTGGAGTTTCCCCAGAAAAAGCTTACTCCTATGCTCTGCTCCTCCATTTCGGGACTCTCTTTGCAGTGCTGTTTAAATTTAGATATGAACTGGGGAGAATTCTAATGAACCTTGTAACGTTTAGATGGGGTGAAGAGGAGACGTTTCTCTTTTACTCAACACTCTTTACTGCAATGGTTGGATTTCCACTTTACAAAGCATTCAAAACGGTTGTTGCGTCACTAAATGTTGAGGCTGTGAATGGAATAGTGGGCTTTGCCCTGATATTAACTGGAATAATCCTAACTAAGAGCAAGGAAAAGCCTAAAGATGAATTTAGACAAATTGTTCCAAAAAAGATAAAAAACGAAGTAACTATCGTAGAGGCAATGATTGCAGGTATTGCTCAAGGTGTTGCTGTTTTACCAGGAATTTCGCGTTCGGGAATGACCATCGGGGCTCTGCTTTTGCTTGGAGTTGAGCAGAAAAAAGCTGTAAGGCTTAGTTTCTTAATGGCAGTCCCAGCGATTTTCGGTGCTCTATTTTTAGAGCTCCAAGCTGTAAACGAACCCATCACAATATCTTTAACAGCTGTACTGAGCACGTTTATCATAAGCTTACTGACACTTGAGGGAATGCTTAAATTAGCAGAAAAGTTAAATTTCTCCAAGTTCTGTATAATATTTGGTAGCATAGCGGTAATTGCTTCGTTAATGGGGGTGTTAATTTGAAGGGTGTAATACTTGCAGCTGGAAAAGGAGAAAGACTGAGGCCTTTAACTGATGACAGACCAAAAGTTCTGCTGAAAGTTGCGAATAGAACAATTATAGAGTACGTTCTCGATAATCTGTATCCTTTCGTTGACGAATTCATAATCATTGTCCGATATCAGAAAGAAAAGTTGGTTGAGTTTTTAGGTGATGAATACAATGGTAAACCAATCACTTACGTGGAGCAGGTTGAAGGAGAAGGCACTGCGAGGGCAATATATTCTGCAAAGGAATACATTGAAGGGGAGCCCTTTTTGGCGGTAAATGGAGACATTTACTTTGAAAGAGAGGCAGTGAAAGCTCTCCTTCATGCATTTAGGAAAGCAGATGCTGCTCTTTTAGTTAAGGAGTTTGAAGACTTAAGCCATTTTGGAAAAATTGAAGTCGAAGGGGAGTATGTCAAAGAAATCAAAGAAAAGCCAGGGAGCATAAGAGGATATGCAAATCTGGGAATTTATTTATTCAAGCCAGATGTCTTTAAATTCATTGAAAAAACCCCATTGAGCAAGCGCGGTGAGTATGAAATAACGGATACGATTAATCTCATGATAAAAGCAGGCAGAAGAGTTGCCTATGCAGTTTATGATGGTTATTGGAATGACATTGGAAGACCCTGGGATTTGCTCAATTTGAATGAGTATATCCTCAAGAATCATTTAAGGCATGAGATTAGAGGAGTTGTAGAAGAGGGAGCAACGATAATACCTCCAGTTGAAATTGGAGAGGGAACAGTCGTTAAAAGCGGTGCATACATCGTTGGTCCAGTAAAAATTGGAAAGAACTGTAAAATTGGTCCCAACTGCTTCATAAGACCCTATACAAGCATCGGCAACCATTGTCACATTGGAAACGCAGTTGAGATCAAAAACGCAATAATAATGGATCACAGCAATGCTCCGCACTTAAACTATGTTGGCGACTCAATCATTGGAGAGCACACAAACTTAGGAGCTGGAACCATAACAGCGAATCTGAGGCATGATAATAAGACAATAAAAGTCGAAGTGAAAGGCAAACTTGAAGACAGCGGAAGGAGAAAATTGGGGGCGATTATTGGGCACAATGTTAAAGTCGGAATAAATGTCACCATATATCCCGGTAGAAAGATAGGAAGCAACTCATTTGTTGGGCCTGGAGTAATAGTTGATAAAAATATCCCTTCAAACAGTTTGGTTATTGTTAAGCAGCAGAAAGAAATAGTTGAAAGGTGAGGAATTTTGGAAACAGCTTCAATAATCGGGATTCTTAACTTTATATCCCGATGGATACTCTTCTTAGTTGTCACGTATAAGTTTACCAAGACAAAGGAAAAAGGCTGGGCATTACTTATGTTTGCATTTTTTATAAATGCCATAGACATTGAAAGCTACATATTAACTCCCCTTGGAATTCCAATAAAAGAAGATGCCTACAGCATTGCAAGTATGATACCTAACTTCCTCATAGCTCTATTGATAATATGGGGAGCTATTCATTTAAGAGAAAAGAGTTCAAGGCTAAAACATGTTATAAGACTTGGAGTGTATGTGTCATTTGTTTACATATGGCTGTTCTTTGCAGCCACTCCATTTTTTGATAAACTGCCTTTTGCAATAAAACGAATTCCTTCCTCATTTTCACTGGGAGGATCTCTTATATACCTTGGGCTTATACTGAGACGATATGTCGTTAGGCAACATACTGCCGAAGAACTCTTCCCATGGGGCCTTATACTTTTAGGAGTTCTCAATTTAACATATCCATTTACAAGAAACATTGAATGGTTTGCAAATTTAGCATTCCTTTTAGCTGCAGTTTTTAGAATTATCTCGGCTGTTGGGGCAGTTAATTTTGTCTTTTATCCAATAGCACCTCCTCAAAAAGAGAAGAGGAACATAAAGCCCAGAGAAATTTATTTATTCACAGACAGCGAGGAAGCTATTCAAGCATTTCCCTCGCTGTTCTCTGAAAATAATGTCATTGTAATCACACGAAAAAACCCACAGACATTGCCATTGGAAAATGATACTATTACATACTGGATAACCCGGGTTAAAGAAAGGGAATGTTGAAGACAACCCAAGGATTTTTGCCATCTCACCCACAAAAATAGATATCCTTATGGATCTTGTCACGAAAGGATTGAAACAGGGATATATAATGTGGTCTATATCGATGCTTTTGAGTATCTCATGCTTGAAAATGGATTTAGAGCAGCATTTAAGTTTTTGCTAAGTCTCAAAGATCGTGTCATTTCCGAGAATGGGGCATTAATCCTCATTGTCAAATTGGATGCCTTGGATGAAAAAGAAAGAAAACTAATTGAAAGGGAATTTCAAAAATACTAAGTCAGCGCCAAAGCTCAAGCTTATCAAGGAACCTCTTTGCATATCTTAAATCTCTCTGAAGTTCCACTTTTTGGAGCAATTGTCTTTCAATAGCCCTAAGGGCATCATGAACCGCCTGAATAGCCCCCCAAGTTTCACCTGTTGCCACAAAAACTCCTCTATCCGTTACAACCCTTGTCCTTGCTTGATACAGGTGTACCCCTCTAAATTTTTCATTAAATCTCCTAATGTACAAGTAAATTATCCCCTCATTCCCAAGAACATCAGCGTATCCATCGACGAATTTCTTTATATCACTTATAATTCTCTCTCTGGTAAAGTCACTCAGTATGTGTGCATCTCCTCCAAGCTGAAGGTAAAACTTAGCCTCCTTTTCAACCATTCTGGAGATTGGAAGCAAGAGATCTTTAACTGTTAGAATGCCAACGACTTTGTTTTCTTCATTGACAACAACTAAACCATCGATGTGGTTATCTATCATAGTGGCAACTGCTTCTCTTATTGTTGCATCTGGGAGTACTGTTATAACGCCTCTAATCATAACTTCCCTTAGCTGGGTTGAAAAGGGAGGTATCTTTTCCCCTACAAGCTCTCCAGCTTGTGCCCTAAATCTCGGCTTAATGAATCTTATTATAAGATCATGCAGAGTTACGAGACCTTCAAGTTTACTCTCTTCATTTACAATTGGGATTCTTGAAATTGCATGGTCTCTCATCGTTGCAAGTGCTTTTGCAACTGTGTCATCTGGCTTCAAAGTAATAACGTCTGTTGTCATAACCTCTCTAACTTTCCTTTTTCCAAATTCTTCTTTAATTACCCTATCCAAAATTGATAGATCACTGATTACACCAAAAATATTCGTTTTATCCTCTCCAACAGGTAATGATCTCAAATCAGTCTCAATCATAAGCTTTGCAGCATAACTAAGATCATCCCGGGGTTTGATAATAGGAGCAGGTTTGTAAACATCTTTTACCTTCGCCTTAGTGGGATCCCATTTGAGGTGGGATTTAATTATCAAATCTTGTGTAACAACACCTTTGTATGCATTCCCATCAAACACCAGAACTAAATCTGGATCCTCCTTTTCAAAGATTCCAATTGCTTCAGAAAGTGGCGCATTTATATCAATTTTTGCAAATTTATCTGTCATAACTTCTTCTACAAGAATTCCGACCACTTCTGTCACCTCCTTACAATTTTATCTATGTTCTCAATTGCATTTAAACCTTCTCTTTGATTAGAACCCAAAATATTTTAGTAATAAAATGTTAATAAAGTTTTTGCCGGTAAGGTTTATAAAAACACAATCCAACACTCTCATGAAGCCGGGGTAGCCT
>CAZTOS010000083.1:0-8241 GCA_964615185.1 uncultured Thermococci archaeon | reverse complement strand
GGAGGCTTGAAATTGTTTACGATGACGTAAAGCGAAAGTGGTACGCTCACATCAGTTACACGGTAGAGGAGAAGTTAGAGGATAATTCTTGGGTCAAGCTCCCGAGAAAACCTAAAGGAGACCTCACGGCTGGAATTGATTTAGGAGTGAATAATCTAATGGCCGTTTATGTAGAGAATGGAGAGAGTTTTCTCGTGAATGGAAGACCACTAAAGTCAATAACTTTTTACTGGCAAAAGAGGATTGCTGAATACCAGTCAAAACTTAATAAGAGTGGAGGAAAGAAGAGTAGGAAACTCAAGAGACTGCACGAGAAGGCGAAACTCCAGGCGAGGCATTACATTAACACTGCAGTTAGACAGACCGTTGAAAAACTCTACAAATTAGGAGTTTCGAGGATTATCGTTGGCTACCCGAAGGGAATAGCTCGAAACTCTGAAAAAGATAAAAAGCAGAATTTTATCCTCTCTCACGTTTGGCAGTTTAATTACGTTATAAAACGCTTGGAAGAAGTCTCTGAAGGGTATGGTATTGTCGTTGAGGTTGTGGATGAGGCTTTCACTTCCCAGCTCTGCCCCCTCTGCGGTCAACGCCACTCCAATGGTAGGTTCGTTAGAGGTTTGTTTAAGTGCCGCAGAGAGGGCGTTGTAATGAATGCTGACTTGGTTGGTGCCTTCAATATTTTGCGCAAAGTTAGAACGATAACCCCGAACCTCTCGGCTTTGTCGGGGGGTAGGGGTAACCGGGGGAAGACCCTCCCGGAGGGGTTCGAAGAACCCTTTTCAAGGGTTGCTCTGATGAGAACCCCTCAAACCTCCCTGCCTAATTGAAACCCTCGCAAAGGGGAGGAGGTCAGTTCTCAGCCCTTCTTTGATTAACCAAATCTCCCAGATATGCAAATCCATACAAAGCAATAACTGCACTAACGGTCAATCCCAAAATATCTGTCACAGTTGCTTCAAATCTGTAGAGGGTTAATCCAAGAATTCCTATAGTTATGAGCAACAGTGTCATCATGAGTTTTATGCCAAATTCCTCAACATAGGCAATCAACCCAAAAAGAAGCCACATAACTATTTCAAAATAAATGTAAGCATCTTTTACACTTCCAGCTTTCCAGTTAGCCAACGCTATACCGACCATTATGACCAAGATAACAAATCTCCCCCATTCCTTGTGTTTTTCCATGAGTTTCGGGACGAACAGCCCAATCAAAAGCCCTATAGCAATCACAAACATCAGTCCTAAGTTCATGGTACTCACCAAAAAATTAAGTTAGGAAGAGGGTTTGTAGAGAGGTCTCAGAAATATCTCAAATGCCGCAACAGGCATTTCAATGCCCCAGTTCTCCAAAACTTGTGGGTGGATTTCCCCTATTATTCCAATTTCTTTACCCTCAACGATTATCTTTCCAACCCTACCCGGAATGAATGAGCCGTGTTCTGTCTCTTCAAGCTCATATTCAAAGCCTAAATGGTGCATGACACTGTCAAGAATCTCTTTAACCTTTGTAAACGTGACTCTTGGATGAGCTATTGCAACAGCTAATTTACTCTCGCTTACTGTTTTTGTTTCCCTTGCTTCGTCAATAAGTGTCGCCATGCCAACTTCAAAGATTTTTTGCGGATATTCTTCATGTGTGTTTAAGCCGAGGAATTCCATCAATGAGGGGAGAAGCCATTTTCTCAATGCACTCCATCTCAAACTTATCGGGTTCTCAATCTCGACTATTTCTTCCTCTGGAATGTTCATCTTAGTAAACTGGGCTTCTTTGTTGGTGAGGTTAAAAGTCATGACTTCTTGTAGTCCAAAGCCAATCATCAACTCTCTTATAGCATTCTCAAACTCGATGAAGTCATCTCCCTTACCTTGAACCGCCAATTTTGGTTCTTCAGGTTCAATCTCATTATAGCCGTAAGCAATGAGAACATCCTCTAAAACATCTCTTGCATGCATTATGTCATCTCTAAACGCAGGATATTTGAGTTTTGCTTTTCCATCCTTAAGCTCAACTTCATAGAACATCTTCTCTAAAAGCTCCTTAATCTGTTCATCACTTAGCTCAATTCCAGCAAGCTTTTTGATATAGCTCAGCTCAACCTCAAATTCTTTTGGAGTTAAATCGGGCGTCTCAATTTCAAAGTCTTTGTAAACAACTTTTACGCTCCTTATCTTTCCGCCACGCTCTGCTAAAGCCGTTACAAGAACATTCAAAGCAAGCATAATCTTATTCAGATGCCATCCAGTGATGTCTATGAATATGTTTTTTGTTTCCTCAGTAACTTTTCCGTGAGTTTCTGAATTTATCACGGGAGGCATAGAAAGAACATTACCTTCACTGTCAACCAAAAGGGGATAATATGGCTTTCCCTTAATTAGATGCCCATATTCCTGTCCCTTCTCGTGTTTCTCAAGTATCTCATTTGCTGTCATCTCTTCCTCATAGTTCAGAGGAATGAATTTTATCTTCTCTGGCTCAACAGCTTTGTAGTAAAATGGGGGCTTAAGCTTATCAAAGTCAAAAGTTCCAATTGCAACTTCCCTTCTCTTTCTTCCAAAAGTCAGAGCAATTTTTTCTTGAAGCTGAATCAACTGTTTGAATGCCTCCTCATCGAGGTTTACCCCCTCAACAACTGCATAGACCCCATAAGGTCTAATATCCTTAAGCTTCTCATCAACATAAACAACAATATCGCTCTTCTCAACTTCGTATTTTGGCAGACCCTTTTTCATTCCAAGCGCCCATTTTACCTGTCTTGCAATTCCCTCAGCACTCCACAAGTCGGGTCTGTTTGTATCTTTTGCATCAGCTTTGAAGTAAATTTTACCGTTTTCCTCCCAGACATCATCGAGCTCGCATTTAGCGTAAAGGAATAAGTCTTCCCATTCCTCAACCGTGAAGGATTTTCCTATGAGTCTTTCTAAATCATCTTTAGCAACATCGAACTTTGGCATTTTGCTCACCTCACCAAATTATCTTAGCCTCTCTAAGCCACTTCAGGTCATAGCTGAAGAGGTACCTTATGTCATCAATTCCAAGCTTAAACATTGCTAATCTGTCAATTCCAATTCCCCAAGCAATCACTGGAACATCAATGCCAAGAGGCTTAGTCATTTCCTCTCTAAAGATCCCAGCTCCCCCAAACTCTACCCAACCAAGCTCTGGATGTTTAGCGCTCATCTGAACACTGGGCTCTGTGAATGGATAATAATCTGGTAGAAACTTTACTTTTTTCGCTCCTGCAACTTCAGTAGCAAAGCGCTTGAGTATTCCAAGTAGATGTTTAAAGGTCAAATCTTCCCCAATAACAAATCCTTCAACTTGGTTAAACTCTATCAAGTGAGTTCTATCTAAAACATCTGGTCTGAAGACTCTTTGGATAGCAAAGTACTTTCCTGGAATTTGAATATCCTTAGCCAACTGACGAGCACTCAGTGCTGTTCCATGAGCCCTTGGCATTAGCATCATAGCCATTCTTGGATCCCATTTATAGCCCCAGCCTCTTGAACCCGTTATCCAGCCGTGCTCGTGAGAGGCTTTAACTCTCTCAACGAGCTCTTCCTCTGGCAAGAATCCATACTTTGGATACTTAAGCTGATAAGTGTCTGTCCAATCTCTTGCCGGATGATTCTGAGGCTGGAACAGGGCATCGAAGTTCCAGAATTGGGTTTCAATTAAGCTCTCAGCAGTCATTTCAATGAAGCCCATTTCAATAAGCTTTCTTCTAATCTTATCAAGAAAAGTTCTATAAGGCTGCTTTTTACCAGGATAAATTCTCCTAACTGGTGCCTTAATATTGAAGCGCTTGAATTCAACGTTTCTCCATTTGCCACTCTTTATGAGCTCAGGTGTAAGGATTGAGACTTCTTCCTTGAGTTCCAAGCCCTTTTCTGCCAACTTAAGCCCCTCTTCAGTTATCTCAACTTCCCTCTCCGTTTTAAGTTCTTCCTCTGCAATCTTTCTCCTCTTAAGCTCATTTAACGAGATTAAGCCTTCGATTTCTTTAGCTTCAACTTCACCTTTTTCGGCAAGAATTTTGAGAGCTTTATCTATAGGTCTGTCTTCATTTAAAGCTGCTTTGCCTTTTTCTGTAATCTCAAGAACAAGCTTTTTGTCTTCCTTTCTAACCGTTGCCCATCCCTCTTTTCTTAGAATTCCAACTATCGGCTTAAGCTCATCGTCACTAAGAACTCTCTTTAAATCATCGAGTGTTACTTTTCCCTTCTCAACAAGAAGCTTTAGAGCCCTTCTTTCAGGAAGTCCAATCTCAGCGTACCTTTTACCAGTTTCCGTTAGCTTTACAATCTTCTTCTGCTTTTCGTGGAGTTTTGCAAGCCCTTTGCTTTGGAGCCACAAGACAGCTCTCATGACTGCAACTTGATCAAGTCCGGTTTCCTTGACGAGATTCTCAAATTTTACCCTTCTCAAGTCCTTAAGCTTAATGAGAGTCAATTTTTCTTGATAGCTTAGTTCCATCTTAAACCCCCGCAGAAAATTGGTATGCATTTACTTAAAAATTGCGGTTAGAAAATGAACAGAGAAAAGAAAGTTCACTTCTTTTGTGGGAAGAATACAACCTTACCAGTCTTCCCTGCACGCATAAGTTCAAAGGCCTCTTCAAACTTGTCAAAGCCTTTATACTTGTGGGTAATTATCGGGTCTAAATTGAGTTTTCCGCTCTGAAGGAGCCTTGAAACAGTGTACCAAGTTTGCCAGAGATGTCTTCCAGTTATTCCATAAACTGTGAGTGACTTGAAGATTATCAAGTTGTTAAAGTCAATTGAGACATCCCCTGGAAAGAGCCCAAGCAGAGAGACCCTTCCCGCTGGAGTTACTGCCTGCAATCCCTGTTCAAGAGCCTTTGGAGCACCGCTGAATTCGAGGAATACATCAACACCGTTACCATCTGTTAAGTCCATAACTTCTTTGACAACATCTTCCTCAAAGGGATTAATAACAACATCAGCACCAACTTTCTTTGCTAATTCTCTTCTGAAGTCGCTTGGCTCACTTACTATTACGAGAGAGGCTCCTGAGGCTTTTGCGACTGTTATGCCAAGTAACCCAAGAGGGCCAGCTCCTGTTATAAGGACAGTTTTTCCAGCAACAGGTTCTGCTAAAACAGTATCAACAGCATTTCCTAATGGCTCTTGGAGGGTTGCATATTCTGGTGGAACATTCTCAGGATTCTTCCATGCATTTTGTGCTGGAACTATTGCATATTCAGCAAAAACACCATCTGTATCAACACCGAAAATCTTTGTATTCTGGCAGACGTGATAGTTCCCAGTTTTACATTGATAACACTTGCCACACACTATGTGGGTCTCTGCGGAGATGTAGTCTCCAACATGTATATCATCAACCCCCGGACCGACTTCTACTACTTTCCCAGCAACTTCATGTCCCATGATTTGAGGTGGCTTGATTCTGCTCTGAGCCCATTCATTCCATTCATAGATATGCAAATCGGTTCCACAAATGCTGGTTGCTAAAACCTCAATAAGAACTTCCCCTTCTTTTGGCTTAGGAATGTCAACCTCAACAAGCTCTGCACCATATGCAGGTTTTGTTTTCATGATAGCGACCATCTTATCAACCATCTCTATCATCCCCATAAAACGCTTACATGAGTATCTAAACGAGAGGCGATATAAACTTTTTGTGCAAAATATTTGGCGCAAATTTCCATTATATGTGATGAAAATTTGGCCTAAAGTTATGTCAAGTGAAAAATACAACAATATACCGATTATTTTAAAGGAAAAGTTTGCAAATATATAAAATTAGGAACATGAATTTTAGCAACAAAAGTTTTGAAAAATATAAAGAAATACCAAAAGGTTTAAATAGCACCAAAGGGAGCCTTTAAATGCACACATCTCTGTGGTGGTGTCTGAGTTGGAGAATAGGAAGTTTGGTGGAAAGAAGTTTAGTAGAGGTAGACCAAGAGTTAGACAGCCTCCAGTTAAAGTTGGAGAAAGATATAAAGTGAAAATTGAGGCTCTTGGAAAAGGTGGAGATGGCATAGCAAGGATTAAAGGATTTGTTATTTTTGTCCCCAAAACTAAAATCGGAGATGAGGTGGAAATTGTAATTAACTCCGTAAAGCAAAAATTTGCTTTTGGGGAAGTGATTGGATAGTTCAAATCTCTTACTTCTTCTATCCTTTTTTACACGCTGGTCAGATTATGAATTAGAAAACCTTATATTCCCAAATAAAATAAACAATCTAATAATGTAATTCAATCCTGTAAGCTCTGTTGAAATTAAAATAGGGGAGCGTGAATATTCCATGGCTGTTGTAATAGTCACAGGGAGAGGAGGGGCAGGTAAAACCACAACAACCGCCAATCTCAGCACTTATTTTGCCCAGAGGAGATATAGAGTTCTTGCAATTGATGGGGATCTATATCTTCCAAATCTTGGGTTCCATTTTGCACTTGAAAATGTTAATTATACCGTTCATTCCGTCTTGAAAAATCCAGATCTCGATCCAGAATGGGCAATTTATAAGCATCCCTTAACTGGAGTTTACGTAATGCCGGGAAGTTCGAACCTGCAGGAGGTTCTGGGGATTTCCACCAAGAAACTAAGAAATATTGTAAGAGATCTGAAAAACAAATTTGGGATAATTTTTGTCGATTCTCCAACTGGTATACCTTTTGACACACTACCAACTTTTGAAGTTGCAGACTATCAATTGATAGTTGTTGAAATTGAGCGTTCTCCAATATATTCATTTGAAAAAATGGTAGAAAACGAAATAGAAAAGCTAAAAGCATTAGGTGATGAATATAATTTAGAAGTTGGTGTAATCTTCAACAAAGTTAGGGAATCCCAAGACGTTATAGATAAAATTGTAGAGGCCGTTGAAGGGGATATTGGGGTATCAGTTCTTGGAGTAATTCCATATGATGATATTGTACCCGAATCTGTTAATGTTGGAATTCCAGTTCTTATTTATAAGCCAAAGAGTGATGCTGCTCTTGCTTTTTACGAAGCTGGTCAAGTAATGGAAGAGTGGATGTTTAAAAAAGTTGAATGATATTAGTTTTCTGGGGGTGTGTTTTTATGAACATTGAAGAGATCATTGACAAAGTTTCAAAAGGAGAAATCAAGCTCCACCAGGTTGAAAAATACACCAATGGAGACAAAAAGCTTGCAACGGAAATCAGAAGAAAAGCTCTTGAGAAAAAATTTGGGATAAGATTGGAACACATAGGATACTACTCAATTGATCCAAATCAGGTTATTGGGAAGAATATCGAGAACATGATCGGCGTCGTTCAGATTCCAATGGGTGTTGCTGGACCGCTTAAGATAAATGGTGAATATGCCAAAGGAGAATTTTACGTCCCATTGGCCACAACAGAAGGAGCATTGGTTGCCTCAGTGAATAGAGGGTGTTCGGCTTTAACGGCTGCTGGAGGAGTGAAAACAACAATTATCGGTGACAAAATGACAAGAGCACCTCTGTTAAAGTGCCCAGATGCAAGAAGGGCAAGAGAGGTTGCAGAGTGGGTGAAAGAAAATATAGAATATCTACAAGAAGTTGCTGTTTCAAAGGTTACAAGACATGGAAAGCTCAGAGATGTTAAGCCTTTTATAGTGGGTAACAATCTCTACTTGAGGTTCGAATTTGAAACAGGTGATGCCATGGGCATGAACATGGTGACAATAGCAAGTGAAGAGATAATGAAAGCCATTGAAGAGAAGTTCCCAGATGTTAAGTACCTCGCCTTGTCTGGAAACTTATGTGTGGATAAAAAGCCAAATGCAATCAACTTCATTTTAGGCAGAGGAAAGACTGTCATAGCTGAGGCTGTTATTCCAAGAGAAATCGTTAAGAAAAAGCTTAAAACAACACCAGAGCTGATAGCGGAAGTTAATTACAGAAAGAACTTAGTTGGCTCTGCACAGGCTGGAAGTTATGGCTTCAATGCTCATTTTGCAAACATAGTTGGTGCTATTTTCTTGGCAACAGGTCAAGATGAGGCACAGATTACAGAAGGTGCCCATGGAATAACCTTGGCTGAGGTGACTCCAGAGAGAGATTTATACATAAGCATAACGATGCCAAGCTTAGAGATTGGAACAGTCGGTGGAGGGACAAGAGTTCCATCCCAGAGAGAAGCATTGAGCATTATGGGTGTTGCTGGAGGGGGTAATCCCGCTGGAACAAATGCAAAGAAGTTTGCTGAAATAGTGGCTGGTGCTGTTTTGGCTGGAGAGCTTTC
>CAZTOS010000082.1:0-8247 GCA_964615185.1 uncultured Thermococci archaeon | reverse complement strand
TACAACCGGGATCGCTGGCGGGCTTAACTTCCGGGATCGAAACGAGACCGGGTGTAGCCCCGCCGCTATGACCGCCGCACCGATACATACCTTCAAGGGAGGATTTATAAACATTTCGGTAAATGCTATGTTTGATGGAGGACTATGTGTTTAAACTTCTGAGGTTTGCAGGGAGGCGAGAAAAGCTTACACCAGCTAAGAGGGTTAGAGATTTCCAGAGCAAAATCCAGAGTTTAAAGAATGGTGAGCTTGTTGAAGTTCATGGTTTTTTACTCCTCAGACAGCCGCCTTATGCTCCAAAGGATGCCCTCTACTATATCCTCTCGCCTTTCTCTCCAAGCGAACTTAAAAAGGCTGAGTTAAGAACATATCTTGTTCTTAAAATCACTGAAAAAAGTGGGATTAATGCCAAATTTAAGAGTGGAGAGTATGTAAGAGTTAAGGGAATTATTGACAGTTATCCTTATGGAAACTTGCGCATGCTCCATGTTGTATCTCTTGAGGGTGCGGATTACTCTGATTATTGGCTTGAATACGAAGATATGGCGTTAAGCAAGAAAGAACTCGAAGACTTATTTATGAAAACCATATACGCCAACTACGACCTTGAGAAAGCTGTAATTTACTCCCTCTTTGCTTCTCCGGTAATAGTGGGTGCAAAAAAGAACTGGGGGGAAGGAGTTACTTTTTCAGTATTCAAAGATCATCCAAAAGTTATTCTATCAGTTTGGGAGACTATGCGCTATCTTTATTCACTTTTCCCTATGGAGTTGCATTTAAGAAAGGACAGCAAGGGATCTTTTGTTGATCCAGAGCTCGATTTAGATTTCGTTCTATTTAATCCCAATAATACAAACCTGAAATACTATGTTCCATATAACAAGAAGATCCTCAGCAAAGAAATTCCAGCTCCAAATTGGGCTATTGAATATTTTGAGAACAAAAATGCCGTGTTTTTAACACCAAAGAAGTACAGCCTACTATCACCAGATGATCCATTAGCCTATTCCTCTGAAACACCGTTCATTCTCAACGAACCCATTGGTTATGAAAGGAACAAGGAGCTTGAAGAGCTGATTCCAAATGTTATCGTAACAATCTTTAAAGAGAGGAAGAAAATAGCGTCGCTTAGTGCTGGAGATGAAGTTATGCAGAAGTTCAGAGACAGATTTGAGCACTGGATGATGAAAAACCGTCATGAGTATGGTGAGAAATTCGACGCGTTGATGCTCAAGGGCATGCTCTTTGAGACAAATACGAGATATCTGCTGAGTGCACATATCTTAGGTTCGATTGGTAGGTTTGAAGGGAAGATTGATACGGGCATTATCCATGATGTCTTGCTTATAAACCAAGAAATTCTTGACTTATGGATGAATGAACTGCCAGAAAAGGTCATCCTGAGAGCTGTAGATACCTATGAGAGATATATTAGTGGTGATAAACGCGCAAACATTGCACTTAGGATTTTTATGGACCTGGAGGCAACATCCATTGATAGAACTGTCAGTAGAGAAGAATTCTATAGAGCATTGGTTGAATACGGATTTAAGGAGAGGTATGCCAAAGAGATCATAGAGCGCTTAATTGCAGAAGGGCATCTTTATGAACCCTTCTTTGGAAAGCTCAAAATAATAAAGCCAGAGTGAAGTGGTTAAAATGTCAAAGAAGTTTTTGAGAAAGAAGGAGCAGAGGGAGAAAAGAAAAATTGCTTTAGAAAGAATTAACATTCTCTTTACATTAGCTGAGAGGGTTTTTCCTTATGATAGGGAATTAGCTAATAGATATGTTGAAATAGCCTTAGCTGTGCAGCAGAAAGCTAAAGTGAGAATGCCACGGAAGTGGAAGCGGCGATATTGCAAAAGATGTCATTCATTTTTAGTGCCGGGAGTTAACGCTCAAGTTAGGTTGAGGCAGAAGAGGATGCCCCATGTTGTTATCAAGTGTCTTAAATGCGGACACATTATGAGGTATCCATATCTAAGAGAGCAGAAAGAGAAACGAAGGAAAAGGCTTGGGGAGAGAGTTAAGAACAAAAGTCAGCCTTGACAGCACTTCTCTTTTCTATCGGCAGGCACAATCTCCTTAAATCCTGTGTACTTCCACAGTGCCTTTGGTATTTTAACTGTTCCATCTTCCTCTTGGAAGTTCTCCAAAATGGCAACTATCGCTCTTGAGGTTGCTATCGCTGTTGAATTTAAGGTGTGCACGAACTTCGGCTTCTCGTGAGTCTTGTCTCTGAATCTGATGTTTAATCTTCTTGCCTGCCAGTCGGTACAGTTTGAACAGCTGACAACTTCTCTGAACTTTCCTTGACCTGGCATCCATGCCTCAATGTCGTACTTCTTGGCGGCGACATAGCCCAAATCTCCAGTACAGATGTTGACCACTCTATATGGAATTTCAAGTTCTTGGAACAGCTCTTCAGCATTCTGGAGGAGCTTTTCATGCCACTCCCAGCTCTCTTCTGGTCTTGAATAGACGAACTGCTCAACCTTGTGGAACTGGTGGACTCTGAAAATTCCCTTTGTATCTTTTCCTGCAGTTCCTGCCTCTTTACGGAAGCATGGTGAGACTCCAACATATAGAATAGGCAAATCTTTGCCCTCAATGATCTCATTGGCATGCATTCCAGCCAGCGGGTGCTCAGCAGTTGGTATTAAATACAGATCTTCATCCTCGACCTTGTAAATAACATTTTCAAAGTCGTCAAAAGTTGTAACCCCTTCTTCAACGTATCTCCTGACCATATAGGGAGGAATAACCGGTGTGAATCCTTTCTCAATCAGCCTATCGAGGGCAAATCTGAGCAAAGCTAAGTCGAGAATAACAATCTCGTTGAGGAGGTAATAAAATCTTGAACCGCTGACTTTTGCAGCCCTCTCAAAATCTGCTCCTTTTAAAATTTCAAGCAAATCAACATGAAGTTTTGGCTTCCATTCTAAAACTTCATACTCCATCTTTCCTTGGCTCTGCTCGAGAAAGCTCTCAAGATGACCTTTCCAGACTCTTGCCTTGCCCCAGAACTTTATTGGAACGTTTTCAGTATCATCTTTTCCAATTGGAACGCTCTCATGGGTTATATTTGGCAATCTCCAGAGGTAGAAGTCAATTCTCTCTCTTATCTCTTCATTTTCTTTTTCCAGGATTTCAATCTGCTTGACTATCTCCTTGCTTTTTGTGAGTAAATCATCTACGCTTTCTCCAGCTTTTTTTCTTTTACCTATCTCGACTGCTATTCTATTCCTTTCCCTTCTCAGCTGGTTAATCTTTCTGAGGTTTTCCCTCCATTTTTTGTCAAGTTCGAGAATTTCATCGATCCATTTAAGCTTTTCAAGTTCGTCACGTTTTATCAAATCTTTCTTTACTATCTCTGGATTTTCTCGAATGAGCTTTATGTCGAGCATAACTTTCACCTAAGAATTTAAAGAGAGGGAGAAGTTTAAAAATCATTTGTTTTTATGATGGAAATTTATTTAACCGTATTGGCCTATAATAAAATCATGAACAAAAAGGAGGCACTTGAAGAATTTGTGCGACTCCTAAAGAAAAGATATGGGGAGAAAATTAAGGAAATAATACTGTTTGGATCTTTTGCCAGAGGAATTTACGATGAGGAAAGTGATATTGATGTTTTAATTGTGGCAAAAAACATTTCACAAAAAGAAATTTCCGAACTTACTTGGGAGATTCTCATGAAATACGGTGAGGTTATATCGGCTATAGTTGAAGATGAGAGCGAATTTGAGAAGCACAGAGACTACTCATTTCACAGGGCCATACTGAAGGAGGGAATTAAAATTGGATGAAATTGAAAAGCACTTAGCAGTGGCAGAAGAAAGCTTAAATGAAGCTAAAATCCTCTTGGAAAATGGTCTATACCGGGGAGCTATATCAAGAGCTTATTACTCAATGTTTCACTCTGCAAAGGCATTACTATTGACCAAAAATATCTCTCCAAGAAAACATTCTGGAATTGTGAGGGCGCTTGGGTTGGAATTCGTCAGTAGGGGATACTTGGAGGAAGTGTATGCAAAATCATACAAATATGCATTTGATATGCGACAAAAAGCAGACTACGGTGTTGAATTTGTTGTCAGTAAAGAAACTGCAAAAGAGCTTGTTGAAAATGCAGAGCTTTTCTTGGAACGTGTAAAGAAAGCTGTGAAAGAATTCAAAAATTAAAAGGAGTTCAAACACCAAACAATATTACCTCAACTTCTTCTCCTTCATCAAGTATCTCAACGTTCTCTGGTATTTCTATGAATCCATCTGCATCAATAAAACTCGTAACAGCACCGCTTCCTTTTAGTATTGGCACGGCTTTTTCACCTTCAATTTTAACTGGCAAGAACTGTCTTCTTCCTTTTACAGAGAAAACTTTGTGAACGAGCTTTTTCTTAACTTTTCTGTACTCTTGATTCTGACCAAGAAGCTTTTTAATGAGAGGAGCGACCAGCAAAGTGAAATTCGTTAGGCATGAAGTTGGATATCCTGGCAGACCGAGAATGGGTTTTCCGTCTATGAGTCCAATTATTGTTGGCTTGCCCGGCTGAATAGCTATACCGTGAACCTTTATCTCGCCGAGTTCTTCAACTATTGATGTTGTTAAATCCCTAATTCCTCCACTTGCCCCTCCTGAAAGGATTATCATATCGTACTTTAGTCCCTCGAGTATTTTCTCTTTTAAGCTCTCTCTGTCATCTCTTGCTATTCCCAAGAAATATGCTTCTCCACCAAGCTCTCTTATAGCATCACTTATTGCTCTGCCATTTATATCATAAATTTGACCGTATTTCAGCTCTTTCCCTGGTAAAATAATCTCATTTCCCGTGCTTATCACAGCGACTTTTGGTTTTGCAAAAACCTTGACTTTTTCAAAGCCGACAGCAGAAAGCAGAGCAGTCTCTTTAAAGCTTAGTTTTGTTCCTTTCTTCAGCAGAAGTTTTCCTTTCGGTATATCGGCTCCAGCTTTCATAACACCATATTGTGGATACACGGGCTTGTATATGATTACCCACTCGTTTTCTCTGTCAACTTCCTCGAAGGGAATGACAGCATCTGCTCCCTCTGGTAGAGGTGCACCTGTTGAAATATATACACTTTCTCCATCTTTCAGCTCTATCTTTGGAGTGTCTCCAGCGTTTATTTCTCCAACAACCTTTAATTTCACGGGATTTGTCTCGCTTGCTCCCCATGTATCTTTGCTTTTTACAGCATACCCATCGATGGTTGCTCTATCGAATGGGGGTATATCTATTGGACTTTCAATATCTTCAGCCAGCACTCTTCCTAAGGCTTCCTCGAGCGTTATCTCTTCAATTTTGGGCTCTAAGTGGAATGAATTGATGACTTTCAAAGCCTCTTCAAGCGGAACAACCTTTAGGAATGCCATGTCATCACCCTAAAAAGCTCAATCACTTTAATAAAAAACCTTTAGGTAAGTGGTTCAGTTTACCTGTCATGTCAATCCTCAACCTTTTTAATACCTAACTGCGTATCTCAAACCATGAGAGTTGCGATTGTAACAAGAGATGCCCGCGTGTATTACATCGCTTCAAAGGTGCTTAAGGAGTATAGAATTCCTTTTTATAGCCTCTGCTTAAATGAAAAGATACCGTTTGATGTTGAGGTTGTTCTGACAAGTGAAGAAGATTACGATAAAATCAACTTTCCAGTTAAGATAATCGTTAAGAACGAGAACTTCATAGATGAGCTTTTGGCAAGACTTGAGGGAAGAAAACACTTTAAAAAGGTTTTCATCGCAATAGACCCAGGAGAAAGACCGGGAGTTGCCGTTGTTGGGGATAATAGAATAGTTGAGGTGTATCATTTAAAAAGTCCTAAAGACGTGGATATAATCCTCGAACTTCTCGAGAAGTATCCAAAAGCAAAAATCAAGATTGGGCATGGAGCAAAGAGGCACCGCATATTGATGCTTAAAGCTCTCTCAAGGATTTTAGGTGAAGATTATCCAGTAATCCTTGTAAACGAGAGGGGAACGACACCTAAAGTGGGTGGTGTTGAAGGTTCTCAGGTTCAGGATATAGTTGCATCAATCAACATAGCTTTAAGGGAGGGGAGAGAAGTTAAAATTGGGGAATTGATCCATACAAGTGAGCCAACCAAGAGGGAAATTGAGCATATAAAAAGTAGAAGTAGAATCATGAGTGGAGGTAGGATTACAATTTCATCTGAACTTGCACGTGAGGTTGCTAAGGGTAATTTAACGTTGGAAGAAGCAATTGAAATTCATCAGAGGAGGGGTAAAGATGATTTTAGGAAAAAAAGATGAAGTCAAGGATGAAATTAAGCTTAGAGTTGCTGAGGCATTGAAAAGAGACGTAGGAAGAGGGATAGTTAGATTTGACAGGAGATACCAGCGTAAATTAGGAGTTGAGCCTGGGGATATAGTGGAGCTTAGAGGAGAGAGAACTACAGCGGCAATTGTTGCAAATGCTCATCCAGATGACAGGGGATTGGACATAATTAGGATGGATGGTTATATCAGAAGAAATGCTGGGGTTAGTATTGGGGATTATGTAACTGTCAGAAGAGTTGAAGTCAAAGAGGCAAAGAAAGTGGTTCTCGCACCAGCTCAGAGAGGCGTTCTAATTCAAATTCCTGGAGACATGATTAAGCAGAACCTTCTTGGCAGACCAGTTGCAAAAGGGGATGTTATAGTTGCAAGTGGGAGAGAGGAATTCTACACGGCTTCTCCATTTGATGAGTTCTTTAGAGGATTCTTCGAGACGCTCCCATTGGCTTTTGGTGAACTGAAGTTTATTGTTGTGAACACAAATCCCAAGGGGATAGTCCAGATAACATACAACACCGAAATTGAAGTTCTCCCTCAAGCGGTCGAAGTTAGAGAAGAGAAGGTGCCGGAGGTTACATATGAGGACATCGGCGGTCTCAAGGATGCGATTCAGAAGATCAGGGAAATGGTTGAGCTACCGTTAAAGCACCCAGAGCTCTTCGAGCGTTTAGGAATTGAGCCGCCTAAGGGAGTTTTGCTCTATGGTCCACCAGGAACAGGTAAAACTTTGCTTGCAAAGGCTGTGGCGAATGAAACCAATGCTCACTTCATAGCCATCAACGGTCCAGAAATCATGAGCAAATTCTACGGTGAGAGTGAGGAAAGACTGAGAGAGGTTTTTAAAGAAGCTGAAGAAAACGCTCCAAGCATTATTTTCATTGATGAAATTGATGCAATTGCACCAAAGAGAGAAGAGGTTACTGGAGAAGTTGAAAAGAGAGTCGTTAGTCAACTTTTGACCTTAATGGATGGACTAAAGAAAAGAGGAAAAGTAATTGTCATAGCCGCAACGAACAGACCTGATGCAATTGATCCAGCTTTGAGGAGACCTGGAAGGTTTGACAGAGAAATTGAAGTTGGTGTTCCAGATAAACAAGGAAGAAAAGAAATCCTCCAAATCCACACCAGAGGAATGCCTCTTGAGCCAGACTACGATAAGCAGTCAGTTTTGAAAGTTCTTAAAGGTTTGCTCAAAGAAGAGCGCTTTGATAAAGAGAAGCTTGAGGAGATTATCAAGAAAGTCGAGAAAGCCAGAGATGAAGATGAGATCAAGGACATTCTTAAGAGTGACGGAGAAATTTACCGCGAAGTTAAGACCAAGCTGATTGACAAGATGCTTGATGAATTAGCGGAAAAAACACACGGGTTTGTTGGAGCGGATTTGGCTGCTTTAGCGAGAGAAGCTGCAATGGTTGTCCTGAGGAGGTTAATCCAGGAAGGGAAGATTAATCCAGAAGAAGAAAAGATTGCGCCAGAAGTTCTTCAGGAGCTTAAAGTTACTAAGAAAGACTTCTATGAAGCTTTGAAGATGGTTGAACCTTCAGCTTTGAGGGAAGTGATGCTTGAAGTTCCAAATGTTCACTGGGAGGACATAGGTGGGCTTGAGAACGTCAAGCAAGCACTCAGAGAAGCAGTTGAGTGGCCGCTCAAATATCCAAAGGCCTTTCAGCGCTTAGGAATAACCCCGCCAAAGGGAATCCTCCTTTACGGTCCACCGGGAACAGGAAAAACTATGCTTGCTAAAGCTGTTGCAACAGAAAGCGAGGCTAACTTCATTGGAATTAGGGGTCCAGAAGTTTTAAGCAAGTGGGTAGGAGAAAGCGAAAAAAGAATAAGAGAGATCTTCAGGAAGGCAAGACAGGCTGCGCCAACGGTGGTGTTCATTGATGAGATTGATGCTATAGCACCAAGAAGAGGAACTGACGTGA
>CAZTOS010000081.1:4450-8282 GCA_964615185.1 uncultured Thermococci archaeon | reverse complement strand
TTTAACATTCTCCTTCTGACTTAAAAACTTCACCCCTGATTTTGCTCCAAACCTTAGCCCTCCCCACTCACACCTCCGGGATAAGTGACCGGGGGTCGGTCGGGGAGGGCACACTAACTCAAGAGTCTCTTTAACAATGCCCATTCTTTTTTGTTCCATGCTGAAGGATTTGTCACAAGTATTAACGTGCCTTCATACATTAAGACGAAGTCCCTCAATGAGCTAAGGAACTTAACAATTGATTCAAAGCTGTTGTACATTATGAGATATTCGAGACAGTCAATAATTATTATTCCCCTTTGTCCAGTTTTTGTTGTACTGTGGAGGTATCTATTTGCAAGTTCTGCCATCTTAGGCAAATTTGTAGGAGATATCGTTTTGAACTCTTTTCCCGTAATGTGAGTTATAAAATATACTTTCCACTTTTCTGGAATATCGGATAAATCCCTTAAAAAGGCAAGAACTTCTGTGTCTTGAAGTGTTTGTTTTATTTCTCTGTATTTTTCTTCATCTATAATCAAGACTCCGGTTTCTATTCCACTCTCTGATTTTCCAGTTCTTCTTTTCTTTGGAAATTCTTGGAATCTTTCAGTTCTTACGAACTGGATCACTGAGTAGGATACCATAAATGTAAAGGTGGCACCTAATAGGAATCCAATGGGTGCAAACCATTCTACTGGCCTTAAGAGTGGGTAGTCCATCTCATGAACACCATACAGCATTAAAGAAATTGCCAGTAACATTGCTTTCTTATGGTAAATCTTCGAAAGAGATATTGTTAGGATACCCGCAAGGAAAATATAAATACCAGAAAGTCCATAGGGAAGACTTATGGAGGTCATCCATTCTGAGGTATTTCCAAGGTTTGTTATACCGATTAAATATAAAGTCATTATAAATGGCACTGAGGCAACGTAATAGAACTCTTGAATAAGAGGGTAGAAGGCTTCTTCTTCACTCACTTTTAAAATCCCACAGAACAGGAGAGATGCAAAAAGGGCTTCAAAAATGGAGTTTAGTTCAAGAATACCAACAATGTCAAATGCAATAGACAATGCAGCCGAAAGCCATGCTAATGCCAAAATCAGAGCAGATTTTCTGTGTCCAGTACGAGAAATGTAGAGTAAATATCCGGCCACTATCAGTTTTATAGAGAGACTCAACCCTCTACCAATCTCAAGAAATAGCTTATCCATACTACCACTCATTTACATATTACGAAGTTGGGATATTAAACAATTTTGGCTCATCATCGTCTTCAGCTTTTTCGGGGTCCAACCATCCCAAAATAGAGCTCCTCATTTATTCTCGGTATCATTGCCATCAAAACTGCCAGCTTGTTTAGTTCTTTTCTCACTAACTTTTTCCTGGTTAAAAAACCTATCGCTCCTATGGTCTTTTTTAGTTCCTCATCTCCGCTGAGTTCACTCATTGGGAGTGCAACTTCAACTCCTTCTCTCAAAACTCGCTCAACAGCATAGGGAGGATATTCAAAGCCTGGTCCATGACCTAAGGTTATCCTCCCTTCTCTATCAACAATCGCACAGAACTGAATATCCATATACCCTGTTATAGTGTTGGGAACTTCATAAAGACCAGCCTCTATTCCAACACCTAAGTCTGCATTACCCTTCTTTAAAGCCTTCTTTGCCCTGTTAATTGCTCCTTCAATTGTTTTCTCCAGCCCAATTGGTTGATCTCCAACTTCACTATCAACATCAACTGCTATAACTTTAACCTCTTCATAAAACTCTCTCATAATTTCTTCAACAGCCTTAACTTTTGTTGGGTTTGTTGAGCCAACTGCTACTTTCATTATCATCACCTTATTAGGGCAGTATACATCACTCCCAAGAGGAATAAAATTGCCCCTGGAACTAAAAGCTTTCTGTAAACTTTTCCCATTTCTGCTTTGTAATATTCAGCTGAGAAAACCAGGCAGAGATGTACGGGGCTAAAGAGTATTCCTATAAAACCGCTTAAATATGCAAGGGCAATCTTATCAAAGCTTGTGAAGAAGGGAAGTAAAAGTGGGAAAGTCATTCCAACGTATGCAAAGCTTATTCCCGTCATTAAGCCCACAATGAATGGAGTTAGGATTATCACAAAGGTTACTGGAAGGTTTAGTTGGATTATTGCTTTCGGCAGTGCGTTAACGGCTCCCGTTATTTGAAGAATGTATTTAAAGTACATAAGAGCAAGAAGCAAAAATATTATTTTTGGCTGAGCCCCATGCTCAAGAATTTGCTTTCTATCGAGCTTTTTAAAGTGAGGGAGCAATGCAGATAAAAACCCTACAAATGCCCCATATACCATATCATATCCTAAAATGATGGAAATTATAACTATCACCAATATCGGATAAGTCGCCCTCAAAAGAAGCTTTGCACCTTCCTTTCTGTTTCCAATTTTGGATATCTCATCTTTTATTGGTCTTAGTAACAAAAGATATCCAATCGTTATCATCAAAATAGTCAGTGGAAACATTTTTATGCTGAACTCTCTAACGGCTATGCCTAAAATGGCTGAGGCAATTATGATGGCTTGATACATTGGCCAGGAAAACTCCCAGACATGCCTGAACCAGTAGTTCACAACGGTTTTTTCCTCAGGTTTTAAGTTGAGCTTATTGGCAACTTCTTCAATCATAGGCGCTGAAACTAAGGCACCGGCTGGCATTGGCATTAAGCCTATCAGAGCTGGGAGCATTGCAAGTGAGTATTTAGCTTTGGGGAACAGCTCTTTGATGGCTTTTTCCATATCTTTGAGATATCCAATTTGGGAAAACACGTTTGCCATTCCCATTACAAATGCGATAATCAAAATCAGCCTCACTGTGCTCCAAGCAGTTGAGGAGTAGTAAAAAGATTTAATCAACTCTAATGGTGTCAGACCAAAAAGAATACCAAGTAAGAGTGAGCCAGCGAAAATTGAAATTCCTACATGGAGTTTTAGACGAATAAGCGTTATTACAAAGGCGAATGTTATGAGTAGCTTAAGTACCTCAATCATGCATTCTCACCAGTGTATTAATGTTCAGATGAAAATCTAAATTGTTCTTTATAAGCCTATCTTTTTAACAACAAAAAGTTAATAAACATCATAACTCAAATTTTACAGTGGAGGTGGTTAGGTATGGTGCATCAGTATATTAAGGAGAGAACTAAAGAGCTTACAAAAGAAGAGAAGGAAAGAAGATACAAATATTTAGGAAAGGAAGTTATTGACTATGGTGATCCCGGATTGGACAGCATACCTGAGTTCTATGGTATAGCTAATGCAATCTGGAGAGACTGGAAGGAGGGAGAGATAAGCACAAAAACTGCTTTGGGAAGGTTAGCATTGCTTAAACTCCTCACCTACAAGACCAAGAATAAGAAAATCCAAGATATACCAGATGAGGATCTTGAGGAGGCTAGAAAGTTCATTGACTATGTGATTCAGGTTATTAGGAACGAGAGCAAGAGGAAGGGAGAGCCAGAAGAAGAAAGGCAAATCGAGGAGAAGACTTAATTATAGTACCCTAATTCCTTCTTTTAATACTGTCTTATGAAACGAAAAGCTCTTTTTTGCTTCAAATTCTTCCTTTTTTTCAACAATTGCATTTATGACCTCGCCATATTTTAGCAGAATTTCAACACTGATATCCACTATTTCATCTAAACTGACGTCTCCGACAATAAGCACATCTATGTCGCTTTCTTCAGTATAGTCCCCTCTTGCATAGGAACCGAAGACTATAACTTCCTTTATTCTGTTTTTAAATTTCTCCCTTAAAATTTTTAAAAATTCGTCAAGAGCTTCTTTTTTGCTCATCGTACCACCTTGCCAA
>CAZTOS010000081.1:0-4350 GCA_964615185.1 uncultured Thermococci archaeon | reverse complement strand
GTATGTTACATCATAATCTGCTCTTGTTCTCATATCAAATGCCTTTGTGTATGCTTTTGCATACCATACCTCAAGAATTCCCTCATTTACAAAATGCAGTCCAAGAAGCTTTATAATACCGGAGTGTTTCTTTGGGATTAACCCTTTAAGAAGAAGCAGTGCTCTTGCAGCATGATACATTGAGTAATAACCTCTGCTGATGGCATCCCTACATAATCCGTTTTCAAATAAAATTTTTGCGGAGTTTAGGCTTTCTTCTGCCCTCCGAATCTCCTCTTTTATTTCAATGTTCACTTGCCTCCACCAAAAGTATTTTGGCATGTAAGTTAATTAAATTTGTTTTGGAATCAACACACAACTTTCCAAAAAACTTATAAGTAAAGTTCTACAAAAATGGTGCGATGTCCATGAGGGGGGATTTATTTATCCTTAGCTTTGCATTTCGCCCATGATAACTTGGGCTATTCTGTTAGCTTAGTCTATTCTATAAACTTTGGGAGGTTTTTACCATGATAAAGGAACCAGAATTTAGAGAATACAATGCCCAGCTATTGGAAGAAAAGATGGAGAAGTTTTGGGCTGAAAACAATATATACGAAAAAGTAAAGCAGAGCAAAGCCAATGGGCCGAAGTACTACTTTTTAGATGGGCCGCCATACGTTAGCGGTGCCATACATCTCGGAACGGCATGGAACAAGATAATCAAAGACATGGTGATACGCTTTAGGACAATGCAGGGTTACAACGTAAGAAGACAGCCAGGTTTTGACATGCATGGTCTTCCAATTGAGGTTAAAGTAGAGCAGGCTTTGGGACTGAAGATAAAGAAAGATATAGAAGAGAAAATTGGCGTTGACAACTTCATAAAGAAGTGTAGGGAATTTGCACTCAGAAACCTCAAGATAATGACCGAGCAGTTTAAGATGCTCGGCGTTTGGATGGATTGGGATGATCCATACATGACAATAAAGAACGAATACATTGAATCAGCTTGGTTTACTCTTAAGAGAGCTTGGGAGAAGGGCTTGCTTGAGAAAGATATGAGAGTTCTTCACTGGTGTCCAAGATGTGAGACAGCTTTGGCGGAGCATGAGGTCAGGGGAGAGTATAAGATAAGGGAAGACCCAAGCATATATGTCAAATTCCCACTTGAGGGGAAGGAAAACGAGTATCTCCTAATCTGGACGACAACGCCATGGACTCTGCCAGCTAATCTCGCAGTTGCGGCTCATCCGGAGTATGATTATGTTAAAGTCAAGGTCGAGCTTGATGGGAAAGATGAATATTGGTATTTAGCAAAGGTACTTGTGGATAAGGTTCTTGGGGAGATAGGGGTTAAAGGAGAGATCGTTGAGGAGTTCAGAGGAAAAGACCTTGAAGGGCTTAGATACGTCCATGTATTCCTTGAGGAGTATCCAAGGCAAAAGGAGTTTAGGGAAAAATACGAGTGGGCTCACCGCGTAATTCTTGGTGATTTTGTAACACTCGGAGAAGGTACGGGATTGGTTCACTCTGCTCCGGGCCATGGTGAGGAAGACTTTGAGATTGGAAGAAAATATGGACTGCCAGTTTACTCTCCGTTGGACGATGAGGGAAGATATGTAGAAGGCAAGTGGAAAGGGGTTTACGTCAAGGATGCAGACCCAGAGATAATAGAGTATCTCAAAGAAAAAGGCCTTCTCGTGAAAGCTGGGACCATAGAGCACAAGTATCCTCACTGCTGGAGATGTAAGACTCCCCTCATCTTCAGAGCCACAGAACAATGGTTCCTCAAGGTTAGCAAAGTGAAAGACCAGATAATCAAAGAAAATGATGAGAAAGTTACATGGTATCCAGATTGGGTTAAGATAAGGTTTGATAATGGTGTCAGAGACAGTGGAGATTGGGTCATCAGCCGTCAAAGATATTGGGGAATACCATTACCAATATGGCAGAGCGATGATGGGGAGATATACATTGTGGGCAGCTTTAGAGAGCTTGTTGAATTAGCAGTTGCCCTTGAAGTGAACGGCGAAAGAATAGAGCTTCCAGAGAGCTATGAAGAAAAGCTCAAAGTCATAGAAGAGAAACTTGGCCCAGAAGACTTGCACAGGCCTTACGTTGATGCCTTCATAATAAAGGTCAATGGCAAAGAAATGAAACGCATAAAAGACGTTCTTGACGTGTGGTTTGACAGCGGAATAGCCTCATGGGCTTCTCTCGGCTATCCAAGGGAGAAAGAGCTGTTTGAGAAGCTCTGGCCAGCTGACTTCATAGTTGAGGGTGAGGACCAAGTTACAAAATGGTTCTACTCCCAGCAAGCTGCCTCCGTAATCGCTTTTGACACCGTCCCATACAGACATGTTGCAATGCACGGTTATGTCCTCGATGAAAAAGGAGACAAGATGAGCAAGAGCCTTGGAAACATCATAAGGCCAGAGGAAGTTGTACAGAAAGAGGGAAGAGACGCTTTCCGCTTTTACATGCTCTGGGCAACGACTCCTTGGGAGAACTTGAGATTCAGCTGGAAGGGATTAGCTCAAGTCAAGCGTATGTTGAACATACTCTGGAACGTCTACATACTTGCAGCGACTTACATGAGCCTTGACAAGTTTGAACCAGAGAAAGTCAATCCAGAAGAGTTGCCCTTCAGGGAAGAGGATAAGTGGATTTTAAGCAGGGTGAACAGCTTAGTTGAAACTGTTACAAACGGAATAGAGACATTCTACCTCACAAGAGCGACAAGGGGAATCTATGACTTCGTCGTTGAAGACTTAAGCAGATGGTATGTGAGATTGATAAGAAAGAGGCTCTGGGTTGAGGGAGATGACCCAGATAAATTTGCTGCTTACTGGACTCTCTGGAAGGTATTTGATGTCCTCTTAAGGCTCATGGCACCGTTCACACCGTACATAGCCGAGGCAATCTACCAGAATATGGTTGCCAGAAAGGAGAGCGTTCACATGGAGGACTGGCCTGTCAAAGAATTCACGGATGAAGAACTTGAGAAGGAGATGGCAATAGTTAGAAAGATAGTTGAGGCGGGAGCGGCGGCAAGGCAAAAAGCGAAGATAAAGCTCCGTTATCCTGTCAGGCAGATACTCATAGAGACAGAGGATGAGCTTACAAAGAGAGCTGTGGAAAGATTGAACAGAATTCTGAGAGACCAGCTCAACGCTAAGGAAGTCAAAGTCGCAAAGGTAGAAAGAGAAATAAAAGTCAAGCCAAACTTTGCAAAGCTCGGTCCGCACTTCAAGGGAGATGCAAAGCTCATAGCCAAGTGGATTGACGAGCAGAACGACAGAGAGCTTTATGAGAGTCTCATGAAGGGCAAGCTCAAGGTTGAAATTGAGGGCAAAGAATTTACTCTCGAAAGAGACCACATAGTTGTTGAAGAGCAACTCCCAGACTTCCTTGTTGGTGAAGAGTTCGATTACGGAAAGGTCTTCGTTGACAAGACGCTTACAAGAGAGCTCATGATGGAAGGGCTTGCAAGAGAATTCGTTAGAAGAATACAAGAGATGAGAAAGAGGCTTGACTTAGATGTCAACGACAGAATAAAGGTTTACATTGAAACCACAGAGGAAAACAAAGAGCTGCTTAAAGACATGCTTGACTACATAAAGAGAGAAACGAGAGCGGTTGAAGTGTTCTTCGAGGAGCCAAAAGGCTACGTCGTTGATTGGGATGACGTGAGTGCAAAGATTGGAATTGAGAAGGTTGAGTGAGCTTTTGTTTTTCTTTTATGGAATAACCCTTATTCCTAACTTTTCCGCTTCTTTTCTTAGCTTTTTATCGTAGGTTGCCAGTTTTCCAAATTTTTCGCTCACTGCAAGGATTACCATATCGTTGAACCGCTTTGGATTCTTTGTCATCTCAAGAGCTCTCCTTGTGTATCTTCCATCATCTCCAACTATCTTGCTCCGTGGACTCTCAAGTATACTTGAAATCACAGTTTCAATGTCCTTGGCACTGTAGTTTTCCTCACGTAGGAACCAGCAAATTTCATAGAGTACTATGCTTGGTACCACCCATTTCTCAAGAGAAGCCAAAAGCTTTCTTGCTTCGCTGTTAAACTCAGAGTCTCTTAGAACTGCATACAGGAAGACATTGGTATCAATCACGGTCATTCCTTGTCCTCCATGCCTTTTCTGATTTTTTCTTCAATTGTCTCGATACTCAGCCTTTTTCCCCCTGGGAGGATAGGAAGCTCAAGCTCGCTCTTTTTCAGTACTATTTTCCCATCTTCGACATCTACAAGGAGGACATCTCCAACCTTTATTCCAAGCTTCTTCCTAACGTCGCTTGGTATAGTAATCTGATAATTTCTAGTTACCTTTGTGATTCCCATAGAATCACCAAATATAGTTA
>CAZTOS010000080.1:0-8369 GCA_964615185.1 uncultured Thermococci archaeon | reverse complement strand
TCAACACCATACGGAGCATGGACAACAACTTCACCACCAGGAAAGTACTCAATAGGTGAGGACAAGCCTAAGAAATGGGTCGCTCTAATAGCGGCAGCCCACATGGTTCCATACGTCGCAACAGCAAGCGTTGGAGATCCATATGACCTCTATAGAAAAGTTAAGAAGGCGGCAAAAGTTGATGGCCCAGCATTCCTCCAGATACACGGTCCATGTGTCCCAGGTTGGAGAATTCCACCAGAGAAGACAGTTGAAGTTGCAAAATTAGCGATTGAAACGGGCATCTGGCCACTCTTTGAAATTGAGAATGGTGACATAAGAAACATCAAGTTCCAGAGATTCCCCAAGGATGGAAAGTTCAAGAAGCCAATTGAGGAATACCTTAAGTTGCAAGGAAGATTCAAGCACCTATTCAAGAGGCCTGAGGCAATACAAGAGCTGAAAGAGCAAATCAAAGAAATGTGGAGAGTTCTTGGAAAGGAAGTTGAGCTTCCTTGATTCTTTTCTTTTTAAGTTTTTATTTCCATGCAAGTTGTCATTATTCCATCCAACACTCTGAACTTTAATTTCTACGGTTACACATTTTTGTCCAGTAATGCATTTATTTATGACAAAGCTTATAAGGTTTTAGATAAACCCAATTTCAGCAATTACAAAGAGGTGATGAAGATGACAATAAAAACTCCTCCATCATTTAATGTGTCGGGGTTGGGCGTTGACCCGTTAACCCAGAGGATTAAGGAAAAGGAGAAGAAGTGGAAATATAAGGTTGCAGTTCTAAGTGGTAAGGGTGGTGTTGGAAAGAGCACTGTGGCTGCTAATCTGGCAGCAGCTTTAGCTAAGCTTGGATATTTCGTCGGTGTCTTGGATGCTGATGTCCACGGGCCAAATATAGCAAAAATGCTTGGGGTTGAGAAAGCAGAAATCTTAGCCGAAAAAGCGGATGACCACTTCGAGATGATACCCCCAACTACAGAGTTCATGGGTCAAGTGACACCAATCAAAGTCATGAGCATGGGCATGATGGTTCCAGAAGATCAACCAATCATCTGGAGAGGTCCTCTGGTTACAAAGGCACTCAAGCAGCTCTTGGGGGATGTAAAATGGGGAGAGCTTGACTTCATGATAATAGACTTTCCTCCAGGAACTGGAGACCAAATTCTAACAGTAGTCCAGACTATTCAGCTTGATGCTGCAATTGTTGTAACAACACCTCAAGAGGTTGCTTTGCTTGATACAGGCAAGGCTGTTAATATGATGAAACAGATGGAAATCCCGTATGTTGCCGTTGTTGAGAATATGAGCTACTTAATCTGTCCCCATTGTGGAAACAGGATTGATTTATTCGGAGAAGGAGGCGGGGAAAAGCTTGCTAAAAAAGAGAATGTTGATTTTCTTGGCAAGATCCCAATAGATCCAAAGGCGAGAGAGGCAAGTGACTTGGGAATTCCCATAGTATTATATGAGGATACTCCAGCAGCTAAAGCATTCATGGAAATTACCCAGAGATTAGTGAAAAAGCTTGAAGAGAGGAGTAAAGCTTAAATTTTCTTCCCCTTTATGTTTTAATGGCGTGCGTGGCTGAGGTCGGGAAGTCCCGAAACTGTGATGCCACGCTGGACCGGGCTACATAACTTTTTTAATGATGCTGAGATCAAAGTTAGAAAGGTGGTGGGCATTCACGCAATTGCTGCATTCGGTCAGCTTTCTCAAAGTGTGGGTAATATAGTCTCCCACTATCCGGATATGATTCCACTTGTTGTACTTGGTTTACTCCTTATTGCCGTTGGCATGCTGGCATATGAGCTCTTTAAAGAAAGCCCTCATGCCATTGCCCTCTACATTTTGGTTCTGATTCTCTCCCTTCTATGGTTTTTTAACTCGACCCAGTTCAAAGAACGAGTTTTATTTTTCGATCCGTTTTTCTCCTCTTTAGTTCATCTTCTCTTTCTCTTCATCCTTTCAGGTTTTATCTTTTACTTGGCTCCAAAACAGTCCAGAGAGCTTGGATTTTTGATATATGGTCTCGCTTTTGCATCGCCAACTTTTAGAGAAACTGTGAAATCTCTTGACAGAGATTTTTTTGCTCTTCTTTTCTTCGTTATCGCACTCTCTCTTGTCATGAATTTTTCGTTCACTCCCAATAGAATGACATTGGAAACTTCTCTGCTTACATTGTTTACTGCCCTGAGCATCGCACTTAATATATACTTCTCTGTACTTCTGGTTGCATTTGTACTCTCCTTTCCAAAGAGATATTGGAAAGCCTGTATATACGCAGGATTAGCAGCCATTGAAGCCCTCTTGTTCCTTTATATCTTTGGAGTACCTATATTTCCAGGAGCCATTAGCATGCCTTATTCCTATATAATGAAGATATTCATAAAGGAAGCTTTTGTTCCTCTTGTTTTGATAGGCTATCTCTTTGCCACTAACTTCAGGATTGCAATCAGAATGAGAGGGCACACTTTATTTCTGCTCATCTTGAGCATTTCTTACATCTTGTTGTTGGGTTTTTATCCGGGCCTCTTTGCTCCTTTGGTGTTAGTGGTATCCACCCTCTCTATCAGACTAACTCAAAAGTTATATATCGTTACTCAAACTTGATTGCTCCAATTATTGCAGATTTTATATATGGGCCAATTTCCTTTATTATCCCAGGAGCTTGTGTTCCTTTTTTGAGGATCAATAGGGTTTCCATGAGTCCAAGCTCTTCCAGTTTTTTTACATCCCTTGAGTGACCAGTCTTTATGAGTGCATCTTCAACTTTTTCACTTACAGTCCCGACAATAAAAAGCTTATCATATCCGTCGCTTATCCAAGATTTTATCTTTTTCATCTGCTTTTCCGTAAAATAGGCTTCAACTTCTCTGGTTCCGAATTCCACTTTTTCTATTTGTACTTCAACTGGCAGATAGTCAACCCATCCGAATTCTCTGATAATCTGTCTTACTGGTTTGTTCTCAAATTCTCTTTTTAGATAATAGAGAGGTATTAAGGCATCTTTTGACGTTGGAGAGAAGATTCCAATATCCACATAAACACCGTATCCTACTTTTCCCAGATCAATAAATCTCCCTCTATAAGTTTGACCCTCTTTCACACTACTGAGCTTGTAGGGAACCTCTCCAAACTCATCTCTTATTAGGTTAGCAGATATCTCCTCATCCTCGCCTTCGAGTCTTATTTTAGCCCATTGCTTTTGTGTAATTCCTATTTTCCATTTGACTTCTAAATCCCCAATTAGTGACTTTAATTTTCGATTAAGCTTTTCAAAACCACTCCTATCTCCATAAATCTTCTCCAAAATCACCAAATCCTGCATTTCTCTCATCCCCGAAGTTCACAAATCCACCAAATCATTTTTTTATTCCCAATTCTTTTTCAAGTTGTTCAATTCTCTTTTTGAGTTCTTCCACGATCTTTGTGTTGTCATACTGCTGAAGCATTTGGCCACAAATTGGGCACTGAAATTCATACTCCAAGGCTTCATCAAAAGTGAGTTTTGGATGTCCAGGAGTGCCACAGTGATAGTAAATTTCGCTGGTTTCCTCTTCGAGCATCTGTTTGAGCTTTTTGAGCTCCTGCATTTTTCTTGCTCTAATTATTTCGGGCAGTCTTCTTGTCTCCAGATGCCAGTAGTAATAATACCATCCGGTTTCTTTGTCTCTTGTTCTCCTGAATTCTGCAAGTTGATGATCGTAAAGCATGTACAGGATTTTACGAACCGTATTTACCCTTATTCCCGTCATTTCGGCAAGTTCTTCATCTGTGGCTTCGCCTTTTTTCTCAAGAGCCTTAATTATTTCAACAGCTTCTTCCCCTCCAATGTCCATTGCAAATTCTATGAGCTCTTTGTTCTTCCGTCTTGGCATGAAAAGACCTCCCCAACAGCGTATTTTAGCAAAATTTGGTTTTCACAACGCTGATTATGGGTGTTCCAATATAGTATTATGTTCAGCATGATATATATATGTTTTTGTCAAAAATGGCTTAGTAATGTACAGCAGTGGGTATTGAAAATTGAGAGAATTAGTCGGTAAAATACTCATCAACAAGCTCCTTTGCTGAAGGTTTGTAAAGCTCCAGAATTTCAATATCTTCAATAACGTTTCCTTCCCTAAGTTTAAGCTTGACTTTGCCCCCATAAACCTGAAGGTCCAACAGGCCATAAACTGCATCTTCTGCTTCCAATGGGCTCTTAAACTTCATAATGTACTCGCCGCTTTCATCAATGAGCTTAACCCAGTACTCATTCTTTCTCTTAAAGGGTCTTGTTATTTTCGGCTTAAACTTTTCAACTATGATTTCCAATGAAGCCACCTCCGGAATGCTGAGAGTTTAAAAGTTTTTGGTCATTCTAAATCTTTTAGCTTCTTGATTTTTAAGTATTTCTTCTTTAACCTTTTTTAAATTTATGAGCACTAAGTTTATATTCCCTGACCAGTGCTATAAAATTGAGGGGAGTAAAATGTATGCAATTGAAGTCAGTGAACTCAGAAAAAGTTATCCCAAGAAAATACCGCTGCCATTTAGAAAAGTTGAGTGGGTTGAGGCTGTTAGGGGTATCAGTTTTAAAGTTAAAAGAGGGGAACTCTTTGGGCTTTTAGGACCCAATGGGGCAGGAAAAACCACCACGATTAAGATACTCACGACTCTTCTTGAGCCAAGCGGAGGAACGGCAAAAATTCTTGGGTTTGATATTAGAAAAGATGCGAGAGAGATTAGGAAAAGGATTAATTTGGTTGCCGAGGGTGAGAGAACCTTATATTGGCGTTTATCGGCATATGAGAACTTGAAATATTTTGCAAGGATTTACTACGTTTCCAAGAGTGAAGAGAAAGAGCGAATTGAAAGTCTTTTGAAACTCGTTGGGCTTTGGGATAGAAAAGATGATTTGGTGATGAATTACTCTCGAGGAATGAAACAGAGGTTGGCCATAGCAAAAGCCCTGATAAATGACCCAGAGGTTCTCTTTCTTGACGAGCCTACTTTAGGACTCGACGTCCAAAGTGCAGTTTTTGTGCGAGAATTCATAAGAAAGCTTGTTGATGAACAAGAAAAGACCGTTCTTTTAACAACACATTATATGGCTGAGGCTGAAGAGCTCTGCGACAGAATTGCAATAATTGATCAGGGGAGGATAATTGCCCTTGATTCCCCAGAAGGCTTGAAAAAGCTCGTAAAGGGGGAGGATATTGTTGAAATAAGGGTTAGAGATTTTTCACTTCAAAAGATGAAAAATTTCCCTTGGAGACTTGTCGTTGTAAAGGAAGATACCGAGAGAGGAATAACAACACTTAGAGGTCAGATTACCGAAGAAGATTTGCCAAAAGTTGTTGAACTTTTGGTAAAGAGCGGTGTGAGAATTTTAAGTGTTGAACAAAAGGAGCCTACCTTGGAAGATGTATTCATAAAACTCACTGGTAGAGCATTGAGGGATTAAAATGCCTCTCATTGCGATAATCGAGAAAGAGCTTAGAATGTTCTTCCGTTACCCATTAAGGGTTTTCAGTGCGGTCTTAGTCGGCATTGTTTTCCTTCTTCAGTTTGTATTCTTTGGGCAGGCAGTCCTTGGAGGAAGATATTCTCAGCTTTTAGCTTCTTCAGCTGGAATTGGGGATTATCCAACCTATGCACTGGTAGGATACGTTCTGTGGTGGCTTTCTGTTTCTCCAATGGAGGCTTACGTTTGGGGGATCAGAAGAGAACTCCAGAGAGGAACTTTTGAAACCAACATAGCGGCTCCAATAAGAATCACCGAGCTTTTGCTTGGCTTAGCTTTAAGTTGGCTCCTCATGGATTCGGTTTTGATGATGATAGTCTTTGCATTTGGAGTTTTGATATTCAATATTTCTTTAACCCTCTCCATTTTACTAAGATCTCTGCCGATTTTACTTCTGTCTTTCTTAGCCTTCTTGGGCTTTGGTTTTGTTTTCGCTGGATTGGTAATGATGCTCAAGCACATAGGCCCTTTTGCTCAAATCTTTGAATTTGCAATGCTTTTCTTCTCGGGAGTGTTCTTTCCGCTCAATGTAATGCCCAAAGCGATAATAGAGTTTTCAAATAT
Organism: uncultured Thermococci archaeon; assembly: GCA_964615185.1. Lineage (GTDB taxonomy): Archaea > Methanobacteriota_B > Thermococci > Thermococcales > Thermococcaceae > Thermococcus_B. Next base: position 2,299 of record CAZTOS010000080.1, on the reverse strand, counting down.
CTTCCCTCTAACCCATTCAGTGAACGCTATTAGAGCAATTTTCATTGGGAAAACCTATGCGGAGATAACACCCTCAGTAGTGTGGCTTCTTCTTTTGGTAATTGTGTACTGGTTGATTGGTTATGCTCTTTTTAAGTGGGCCGAGAGAATAACAAGGGTGATGGGTTATGGCGGTTACTGAGGAACTGAGAGCGCTTTATGGGGTTGCAGCAAAGAGCTGGCGAATATTCTTGAGCTACAAGCTGTGGATGGTTAGTGATATAATGCTTGGATTCTTCTTTGTGGGACAGGCGTTGCTAATAGGAATTGGACTAACGGGACAAAGAAACTCGCCAGCTTTGCAGCAGATGACGGGCTATTCTGACTATCTGACTTTTGCCGTTTTGGGCTTCATGGTTCTTGGCTTCGGCTTAACCTTCATGAGCGGTTTTGTGTGGAGCGTTGTTGATGAACTCTATGCTGGAACTCTTGAATATTCCTTTGCGGCTCCAATGAGGAGGATAACATTCTTTCTGGGCAATGTTTTAGTCAGAATTTTTTTATCGTTCGTTTATATGGCAGTTTATATTCCGCTCTTTGTCCTTGTGTTTGGCGTTCACATTAATCCTGTTGGTTTTTTCAAAGGCATACCTGTTCTTCTCCTTGGAACCGTGGGGATGATAGGTCTTGGAATGACGGCTGCTGGAATTGTGCTATACTTAAAAGACCCAGGACCGTTCATAAACATCTTGGAAATGCTCGTTTTTGCCTTAAGCGGGGCAATGTATCCGATAAAGATTCTTCCAAAGCCTCTACAGCTCTTAGCCCAAGCAATGCCGTATGCTCCAACGAGCGAAGCAGTGAGAAAGGTTGTTGCTTTTGGATATCTGAGTTCGATTAGTGAGATTAAGTACCTCCTCTTCATTTCAACACTGTATGCTCTTCTCGGCTATCTCGCGTATAAATGGAGTGAAAAGCAGGCGAGAATAGTTGGGTTAAAGAGCTATTAGAAAGGCAAGTTGAGATTTAGCTCTTCCGCTTTCTCCTTTATCTTCCCAAGGGGGATTACTGCACTTCTTGCACCAACTTTCTGAACGGTGAGATAAGCCAGGAGCATTCCAAGTTTCGCGGCATCTCTCAAACTCCAACCTTTGAGAACTCCATAAATAAGCCCAGCATCAAAGGAATCCCCTGCACCTGTGGAATCTACCACTTCAGCACTCAAGCCTCTTACTTCAAAGACATTCCCATCTTCATCTCTAATCAAAGCACCCCCACCATTCAGCGTTATAATAGCATTTTTGGCTTTAACCTTCGTAATCTTGTCCAAGCTTCCGAACTTTCTTTTGAACTCATCTTCATTCATGAGTAAATAGGTTATCTTCTCTTCGATTTCTTCTGGGATTTTTGCTTCTCCGATATCGAGTGAAACTGTAATCCCATGTTCGTGAGCGAAGTTTACGGCATCGATGATGAGCTTTTTTGGATTTGATGAGAGATGAATATGCTTTGTTTTAGCTAAATACTCAAAATCAAGCTCTCTGTATGCATTGGCTCCCAAATACTTCACAATCCTTTTGTCCTCGCCTTTTATTATCGCCACAGCGACACCTGAAGGAACATCAACAATTTTTATGCCTTTAACATCAACACCAATTCTTTTGAAGAAGTTTATGTGGGCTTCTCCAATTTCGTCTTTCCCTACAGCTCCTATGAATCCTACTTTAAGGCCCATATTGGCTAACCATGTTGCTGTGTTCCCTGCCGCTCCTCCAAGTCCAAAATGGGCATCTCTTGCCGGTATCTTTTCATGGAATTCAGGAAAACGGTCAACGAGCATTATTATGTCGTAGTTGAGGTTCCCTATTGCAACTACGTCAAACATTGCCATCCCTCTAGGATTTTTATTTCATAAATTGCGTATTAAAAAGCTTTAACATTTTCTCTAATTTTCATCAAGAACTCAAAAGGGCTCCTTATTGGAATCAAAGTAGAACATAAACAGGCTTGTCAGTCACATTTTTCTTAATTTCTGAGTCTTATTGGAACCTATGTTGCAGAAAAAAGGAATATTTAAAGCTTTCAATTTCAATTCTCTTAGAGTCTTATTGGAACCTTGAAGACCAGGAAAGCTCTCTTAAGGACATTTCCAATATTTCAATTCTCTTAGAGTCTTATTGGAACTGTCCACGCAAACAAAACTATACTTTCCACTGTCTTGTTTCAATTCTCTTAGAGTCTTATTGGAACCCTGATGAAGATATAAAGCTCTATTATAAGGATATTACGTTTCAATTCTCTTAGAGTCTTATTGGAACTG
>CAZTOS010000079.1:0-8700 GCA_964615185.1 uncultured Thermococci archaeon | reverse complement strand
TGAAGTATGGAATTCCGATGACAACTTTCATCATCTCATCGTGAGTTTTAGCATTTGCAACGAAAACCTCAGCTTTAAATTCCTTGAGAAGATTTATCACTGGAGTTATATCCTCCTCCCTCCCCTCAACTGGAATTACTACGAACTTTCTCCCTTCGAAGCTCTTGGCTCCGGCACCAAACATCGGGTGAACACTACATACATTAACGCTCTCCGAAAATCTTTTGTAAATCTCTATCACGTCTTTCTTGAATGTCGAAATATCAAAAATAACCTTTCCCTCGCTTTTTTCACTCAATTTTGCGAGCGTTTCTAAAACTTGAGGCGTCTCTGTGAGGGATTTTGCAACAATAATCACATCTGCCCATTTAAAAAGCTCCTCTATTGAGCCAAACAGCTTAAACTCACTATCCTGTGCATGCCTTGAGTAAATTCCAACTTCATGCCTTTTGCTGAACTCTTTAGCAAACAGCTTCCCCATCTTCCCATAGCCTATTGTTCCAATGCGCATAGCTTAACCTCCTTAATTATTTTGAGTCCTTCTTCAAGCCTCGAACTTACCAACGAAATTCTGATAAAATCTCTATAATCCCCAAAAGCAATCCCTGGAAAAACGGAAACACCCTTCTCCAAAAGCTTTTCAGCAAAGCTAAGCCCATCAATCCCTGTTTTAACGAAGAGGTAAAACGCTCCATCAGGCTTGTAAAATTCGAAGCCTTTTAGTATTCTTGAGGCAAGTCTTACTCTCTCCTCGTAGATTTTAACAACCTTCTCTCTGACCTCTTCCCTAATTTCCAATGCTTTAACTCCAGCCCTTTGAATGAAGATTGGAACGCAAGTTGTTGTTATCTCTAAAAACTTCTGCATGGCTTTAATATCTTCTCTTTGCGCTATTGCATACCCTAACCTAAATCCTGTCATGGAGAAGAGCTTTGAGAAGCCTTTAATGGTCACAACGTTGTCATAAAGCTCCCTCGCTGGTGTGAAGGGTTTAAAAGCTATGTCAGAGTAAATTTCATCAGATAGAACTTTTACATTTTCATCCTCAGCAATCTCAAGAATTTCTTTAAGCTTTTCTCTTGGCAAAATTTTTCCCGTTGGATTGTTTGGATAGTTTAAGATTAGTAAGTCAACATTTAAGCTTTCTATCCTTGGCTCCCAGCCTTCTTCAAGAGAAGTTTTAAAAATTTTGACCTCTTTTCCAAATACCTTAGCTGCGCTCTCATAAGCCTGCCAGTGAGGGGAAAGTATGCCAATCCTCTTAGCCCTTAAAATCTGCGAAGCAATTAAAATCTTTGAGCCATTGCCGACTATTACGTTCTCCTTCTCAACTCCCTCAACTTCCGCTATCTTCTCCCTAAGCTCATCTAAGCCAGGGGTTTTAGTATAGCCCGTTTCGCCTCTCTTTAAAGAGCTCACGGCCTCTTCTATTATCCTTTCATCCACCTTTATATCTGGCTGTCCCGCATCTAATCTTATCTTAGGATTAAGCGAAGAGATTTTATTAAAAAATTCATAAACGTTGAACATCCCTACAGACCTCCACTATCTTCTCGAAAACCTCCCTAAACTTGCCAGCTCTCCTGAAGACTTCTTCCTCTCTTTTTTCATCCCTTATGGGCAAGTTTAGCTCTCTCTTTATTCCCCCAATCTCCTTAGCAATCCTAAGCCTCTCCTCCAAGAGTTTAATTATTTGTTCATCAATCTCATCTATCCTTTTCCTAAGCTCATGAAGCCTTTCCAACTCAACCACCTCAGCAAATGGTCTGCCAAAATCAGTGCCATCATTGCTTCAACAACTGGCAGAGCTTTTGGCACTATGCATGAATCAAAGCGGCCTCTGAGCTTTATCTCAGTCTCTTCCATCTTTTCCAAGTCAACCGTTCTTTGAGGAATATAAATGGAAGGCGTTGGTTTAAATGCAATTTTCGCGACTATTGGCATTCCATTGCTTATTCCTCCTAAAACCCCCCCGCAGTTGTTAGTCTCTGTCATGACTTTCCCATCTCTAATAACAAAGGGATCGTTTGCTTCACTTCCCTTAAGCTCGGCTATCTTAAAGCCTAAACCAAATTCAACCCCTTTAACAGCTGGAATTGCAAAGAAGGCTTTAGCTAAATCCCCTTCCAAATCTTCGTCATAAGGCCCACCAAGGCCAGGAGGAACGTTTATAGCAACAACTTCCACAACGCCACCGACACTGTCTCCCTCTTCCCTTGCTCTCTCCATTTCTTCGAGCATTTTTTGAAACGCTTCTTCATCTGGACAAAAGCTGTTTTTTGAGCTAAAGATTTCTTCAACGCTCAAATCCTTCGCTTTTACCTTTCCAATGGATTTTATGTAGGCTTTCACTTCTATTCCGGCTTTTGCTAAAATCTCCTTCGCAAAGTAGCCGGCTATTACTATTCCTCCAGTTAGTCTGCCAGAGAAAAATCCACCACCCCTGTAATCGTTGAATCCAAAATACTTAATCTTAGCGGTGTAATCACTGTGTCCGGGCCTTGGGGTGTTTTTTATTTCCTCATAATAAGATGAATCAATATCCTTGTTCTCAATGATTACAGCTATAGGGGAACCAGTTGTAAAACTGTTGAAGATCCCTGAGAGAATTATTGGTTCGTCGCTTTCTCTTCTTTTAGTTGAGAACCTCTTAGTACCCTTTCTCCTCTCAAGCTCAGCTTTCATCTTTTTCATGTCAACTTTAATCCCCGGTGGAACTCCCTCAATTAGAACTCCAACAACTCTTCCATGGCTCTCGCCGAAGAACGAAAATCTAAGCATTTTCCCCATCATTGGTTAATCAACCTCCTCAAATCTTCAAAGAAGTTTGGATAAGACTTTTCGACGCATCTTTCGTTTAAGATAAGGCTTTTCCGTCTTGCGCCTAAAGCGGCAATTGTTAATGCCATCGCAATCCTGTGGTCATTTTGCGGATTCAATACAGTGCCTCTAAGCTCGCTCTTGCTTATTATCAAACCGTCGTCGAGCTCTTTTACTTTTGCACCCATCTTTGCCAAGTTCAAAGCCATAGCCTTTATCCTGTCGCTTTCTTTGTAGCGCAAATGTTTTGCCCTCAAAACCGTTCTTCCTTCCGAGTAAGCTCCTAAAACAGCTAAAATTGGAAAGAGGTCGGGAAAATCCCTGCACTCAACTTCTTGACCCACTAATTCGTCCCTCTCAACTTCAACATAATCTTTGCCCGTTCTTACTTTGGCCCCAAACTTCCACAAGAGTTCAACTATTGCTTTATCAGCTTGAACATCATCTCTATCCAATCCTTCAACTCTAACTTTACCAAATATTGCTCCAGCCACTAAAAAGAATGAAGCGGAGGAATAATCACCGGGGATTGAGAAGTGCTCGGCCTTTATACCTTGGTGAACGTGGAAAACGGCATCATATCTTTCAACCTTAACATTAGCCCACTTTAGCGTTCTAAGCGTTATCTCGAGGTAGGGCTTTGAAACTGGGTTTAGCACTCCCACGCTTAACCCAACTTTAGTTCCCAAGAGAAGCAGGGCAGTGATGAACTGTGATGAAATGCTTCCATCCACTCTCACGTAATCCTTCTTTATCCCCCCACTAAAAACCCTTACTGGCAAAAATCCATTTGATTTAGTTTTTACGCCTAAATCATTCAAAGCTTTGAGCAGGGGCTCCATAGGACGTTTCCTTAAAGATTCTTTTCCATCTATCACGCTTTCTCCATTTGCTAAGGCACTAATCCCTATGGCTAACCTTGCGGTTGTTCCTGATTCAAAAGCGTTAATTTTAGCTGGCTTAACTTCTCCGGAACTTTCGACAAAGTTCCAATCGGCTTTGGCCCCAAATGCTCTCACAGCGTTCAGCGTTGCAAGTGTATCGATGCAGATTAGCGGATTCTCTATTTTTGTTTTTCCTTCAGAAAGCAATCCCAAAAATAGTGCTCTATGCGTGTAGCTCTTTGAGGGGGGAGCCTTAATTTTTCCATCCAAAGTTTTTATCGGAGTGATTTCTATCATGTTTGGATATTCAGATTTTCCGTAAATTTATCGTTTTGGCTCGGTGGGGCTGGCTAAGACATAACATAATTTTTAAATCCTAAAGCAAAAACCTAATGAAGGTGAGATATAATGAGATTTATTGTCAAGAATTTTGGCCCAATAAAGTATGCCGATGTGACCCTTGGGGATTTCACAGTGTTTATAGGACCCGGAGGAACTGGAAAATCTTATTTAGCATATTTAATTTGGATGCTCCAAAGGATGGAACCTGACTGGAGTACCTTATCCCTTAACCTTTTATCATCAGAGGAGTTCATAAATATATTTGTAAAAATCCAAGAAGAAAAAGAGATCACAAGGGAAGACTCCAAACGTCTTCTACTTAAACTTATGGAAATTACTGAGGGAGCACATAAAAAGACAATTGGGGAATATTTCAAAGAAACATTCAGAGTAAGTAATGTAGGAGAGCTCATATATGATGGAGCTCAACGAGCTGAGATTGAAATCTGCAATGACAAATGCACAAAGAAGATAAAAATTGAGATTAGCAGGGATGGTGAAATAAACATAAGTGGCTTCAGAGAGCTATTAGAGGGAGAGAATTTTTCTATAAAGTACTTTAGAGACCAAAGAAAGATAATATTCCTCCATAACAACGAAGAACTCGTTTGGGGAATTATACCCCCAGATGCCAATGAAGGAAAAATTCTTGACGTTCTTAATGATATTGTTATAACGGCGATACCCTTTGTTCTCATAGAAACTTTAGACAATTTTGTAACTGCAAAAGCTGAAGATGCAAATCTTATATTAACCGACAGTAAATCTGGTTTCTTGAGATTTGCTCCAAGTCTAATTAGGTATTCTTTAGTCAGGAAAGAAGGATTTCCAATGAGCCTCCCCGATAGAGAAATGCTGTCCAAACTTATAATAGAGAAAAAGGAAATAAAGGATGAAGAACTCAGCAAAATTGCAGACTTTTTGGAAGATGAAGTTGGGGGGCGAATCGATATAAAGATATTAGGCTTGTTATTTCCAGAAATTTTCTTCAAAAAGGGTGATGTAACTGTTCCCATTCTCCGAGCTCATTCAGGCATAAGAGAATTGTCACCATTAATTATTTATTTAAAATATGTCCTCAAGCGAGAAGATGGCCTCTCTTTCCTTACCATAGAAGAACCAGAAACTCACCTTCATCCTCATTTACAGAGCATCGTTACGAGAGCTTTAGCTATGTTGAGCAAACACGTGAAAGTCTTAATAACAACGCACAGTCCGATAATCCTCGATGAGCTGAACAACCTAATAAAGCTCAACAAACTGAATCCAGAAGAAAAGAAAAAGCTTGGATACCGAGAATCTGAAGGTCTAAATTGGGAGTCTTTGAGAATTTACAGATTTAAGCTTGATGGAACCGTTGAAGAAGTAAAAGTCACGGAGGAGGGAATAGAGGAGGAAGAATTTTCTTCTGTTGTTGTGGAGCTCTCAAACCGATATGCAGAAGTTGAAGAGCTCATCTGGAGGAAGCTCTATGAACAAAAAGAATGATATGGGGGCTTTGATAGACAAGATAACAGACAAGGTTAAAAATAAGGACTGCTTTGAATTTAGCCACAACATAGATGGATGTAAAATTAAAGTTATTTCTTACAAGTTTAAAGTGAAGTTTGATGGATGTGCAGATGCATATTTCGGAATCGAAGGTGGCTGTGACTGTATCTTTATTTTCCCCCATAAGGTCTGCATAGTGGAATGTACAACCGGAAAGTTTGGAAGTAGAGATGCTAAAAGAAAGCCAAAGCAAATAAAGAAATGCTATACAATTGTTAGAGATCTCGGTTATCGAGGCTTAATTGAAGCTGTTATCTATTACGAAAAGATAGATAGCACGTCAAAAAAGAGGGTGGAAATTGAATTAAAAGATATCAAAAAGAAGGATAGTGGATTTATAGTCAAATTCCTCAGATGTGGAGCAGATGTCCTATGTTAACTATCTCACCCTTGTTGTCAAAACTTCCCCATAATCTCTCCAAGCCTCTACAATTTTTTCGGGTTCTTCAGCTATTGCAAACATTGCAGGACCTTTTCCAGAAGGTCCGGCAACTGCTTCAACCTCTAAAGCTTTAGCAATGGGCTCGAGGTTGTATCCTAAGAAAGACCCATATATCAGCCCGTTCAAAACCAAAGCTTTTTTCCACTCTCCTCTTAATGCCAACTTAAAGGCTTCCTCAACGTATGGAGCGAGGACTTTAAAGTTCCTCCCCCTCAGACTTGACGTCAGGAGGGTTTCTTGGGGAATTAGCAAGACGACGGGTAGTTTTTCCACGTCCTCCCTCTTCAAGAGCTCAAGCTTCAGGTTGTCTGTCAAACACAAACCGCCAAAGTAGGAGGCACAAGCATCGTCAAATGCTCCCGTTAAAGTTACACCAGCTCTCTTAGCGGCTTCAACGCCGAGCCTAACAACTTCAATATCAGGCAACTCAATTTTAAGCTCTTTTAAGATTGCATCTGTTAGAGCATTTGCCACTGCAGAACTGCTCTTCAAGCCCTTTCCAACTGGAATCTCCGAATCTATCTTAACTTTAACGCCAAAATCTAAGCCGAATTTATCTTTAATTGTCTCCAAAACTGCTTTAACTAACGAAAAATCCTCAAACTTTTCCCCTCTAACGAAGATTTCACCACTAACTCCTTCATCAGTTAGCTTAACCCTAACACTAACCTTCAAATCTATTCCAATTGCTCCTCCCTTTCCAGTGGCAAAGGCATTGATTACCGTTACCGCGCTAAATGCTTTGCCTTTCACCTTTAAGCGCCTCCCGTCGCATGAACTCAACATCTGGCTTGACTCCAGTCCACAGCTTAAAGCTCTCCGCTCCTTGGTAGATTAGCATCCACAAGCCGTCAATAGTCAAACAACCAACTTTTCTGGCTTCCCTTAAGAGCTTGGTTTCCAAGGGGGAGTAAACGATATCAAAAACAACCAAATTTTCTCTCAAAAGCTTCTTTGGAATTGGACTCTTATCTTCGTTCATGCCAAGGGATGTGGCATTTATCACAATATCAGCCCAGCTTAAGTAATGCTCTAAACTCTCTTTGCTCAGCTTCTCCCCTTTGACCCCAAACTTTTCAAGCTCTTTTGCTTTTCTCTCAGTTCTGTTAAGCACGACAACTTTGGCTAACCTAGAGAGAGTGTAAGCTATTGCCTTCCCGGCACCTCCAGCCCCTAAAACTAAGATGTTTTTGTTCTCAACTTCCGTAAAGCGCTTTAGAGCTTTTAACACGCCAATGCCATCAGTGTTGTACCCAATGAGTTTCCCTTCTCTGTTTACTATTGTATTCACGCTTCCAATCGCTCTGGCTTCTTCGGAAAGCCCATCTAAAAACTCCAAAATTCGCTCCTTGTAGGGCATCGTAACGTTTAATCCAGAAATCCTAAGAGCTCTAACTCCCCTCACTGCTGACTCCAAATCATCAACTTCAAAGGCTAAATAAACCGCATTGATGTTGTATTTTTTGAATAGGGCATTGTGAATAACTGGACTTAGCGAGTGTTCAACAGGCTTCCCGATTAATCCATAGAGCCTCGTTTTGGCATCAATCATTTCTATCACCAATGAGAGCCAAGAGCAACTTCATATCTTCAACGCTCAGCTGTCCAAGAGCGGCTACTTCGCCCAGAGAAGCGTAAGTAAATGGACTTAAAATCAAGCTAAAACCCCTTGAAACCTTCCCTTTTTCGCCCATGCAAAAAGCAATGAGATTTTTTTCGTATTCATAAAGCCTTACAATCCTCACGTTGTCAAGGTAGTGTTTAGCTAAGGTGACTATTTTTATGACATCAGCTTTGAGCTTTTTCATCTCTTCCAAGAGTTCTCTGAGTTCTTCAAAGCTCGGTGTTTTCTCAAAATCGTGATATGAAACGATAACCCCAACTCCCTTCTCTCTTGCCAGCTTAATGACATTTTTTGTGATCTTTGATTTGAACTCAACATCAACAAACGCTGGTTTAATCTTCATGAACTCTTCGAAGAGCTTAAGCCTCTCTTTGTCCCTAATCTCTCTGAATCCCCCCTCCTCCTTAGAACGCATCGTGGTTATCAGCTTCCCAGCAAAGGGCTTCAGCTTTTCAATTCCCTCAAAGTTTTCCATGGCATCAACTCTAAGCTCATAGAGATCAGCTTTATCATTTTCAATTATTTTTATAGCCTCATCAATGCTTTTTGCTCTAATTGTCCCTGCTATCATCTCTCATCACCTCGAGAACAGCTAAAACTATTTTTTCGTCAACTTCCCTTATGGTGACTTTCCCAATATCCTCCGGAAGTATGAAAACCAATCTCCCGTACCAAGCTTTTTTATCTATTTTCATGGCTTTCAAAAGCTCTTTTGGTTCAAAGTTGTGCCTCTTCGGGAGGCCGAACCTATCTAATAACTCCTCGACTTTTCCAGAATCGAAACCGTTGATCTTTTCCGCTATTAGTGCGCTTGCCATCAAGCCGATAGCAACGGCAAAGCCATGCTTTACCTTGTAATTTGAAACTCTCTCTATTGCATGCCCAACGGTGTGACCTAAATTTAAAATCCTCCTCTTCCCACTCTCTCTTAAGTCCTCTTTAACGATTCTGAGCTTTACGTTTATGCATTCTCTAATTAGCTCTTCATTGTTTTCCCTGAAAGATTTGAGCTTCTTGCAAACTCCTGAATCAAGAAT
>CAZTOS010000078.1:0-8800 GCA_964615185.1 uncultured Thermococci archaeon | reverse complement strand
TTCCACTTCAACCCATGAAGTTTTGACTATAAGCTTCATTTTGCCCCCTCCTTTCTAACCACAGCCAGCCAGTCATTCCAAACCAAATTAGCCGCTGAATGAAGGGCATAGGGTGGAATTAAAATTTCCATTACCTCTCAAAATTTATTTCAATAAGCTTTCCACCAGTCATTTCAAGAATTTTGTTTTCAAAATCTTCGAGGGTCATATTCTCAACCTTTAGTTCGGCTGAAATCTTCATGATGTACTCTTCTTCACGCTTATCACAGCTTCCCTTGAATGGTTTTGTAATAATAATCTTCTTTAATTTGCCGGTTTTGTCATCAACTTCTCCAATTAGAATCCAGCATAATGACTGCTTTTCACTGCTCATACACTCGAGTTCAGCATTTAACCAAGTGTCATTTTTGAGAACTAATGTTAATAGCATTCCACAGGATTCCCTTGTCATGCTCATGTTGAAATTCAGCATTTTTTCGATTTCTTTGCTGAGATTCCTATAGTAGTATCTCAAAACGGTCATCTGAGCCATTGAATCAGAAATTCCAAGAACTCTATGGGATGTATGATTAACGCGGTATTCAACCCAAAAATCCCTGATCCTTGTTAAGTTACTGCGGTAATACGCCTGAAGTTTTATGTACACAATGTCTTTGTCCTCTGGTCTTGCATAGTCTTTATGCCATGCCCAGAAAATCCTTCTTTTGACATCATAGCTTGCATCTAAGTTCCAAGCTGAAATGGACTCAACAGTTATGTAGGCATTTTTGCTTCTCAATTTTTCAAAGAGCTCTGTATTTGTTTGCTTAAAATAGTCAATAGCGGCATATACATCCATACCATATTCATCCCATAAAATCTCAGTAAACTGTTTCTGCTGGTTTTTGTAGTAAGAAATCTCCCGTTCAAGGTCTTGAATTTTGGAATACATTTCTATTGGCACGATTAGCAAGATGAGCATGATAATTCCAATTAGTACTATTTTGTATCCCCTGTTCATAGAGTCACCGTCGGCTTTAATGCTCCAGAGTTTATAAAATTACACATGCATGTGGTCATGCTTGCCCAGTTGAGCGACTTATTTCAAGATATAACCTAAGATATAACCTTTTGTATCAAAATGAAAAAGCCCACTGTGCTCAAAACACCAAATCCAAACACTCCAACAGCCAGCATTGAAACGCCAACATCATGCTCAATCAGCCATGCAAAAGTCAGCTGTGATAGGGGTATGATAAGGGTAGCCAATGCATCAAAAATTCCTTTGTAAGTGCCGAGCTTTTCAAGAGGGATTATCCTCTGAAACAGACTGTCAAAGGAAATATTTATGATCTGATATCCGAGATAGAGGAGCAAAATTCCAGCAAAGAGCAGAATTAACGAAGGCAAACCCAAAAGCAGAACCGCAAAGCTTTCAATAGTCATCCCTATAAAGAGGGGCTTTGAGATCCCAATTTTACGCTTGTGGGCAAAAAGGGTCATCCCAATTGCACCAGCTAAGCTTCCTAAAGTTCCAACGGAATTTAGCAGACCGTAAATAACTTCTCCTCTGGTCAAATTTTTGAGAGCACTGAAGACAAAAATCCTTGCTGGGGCTATTGCAAAGTTGAAGAGCAAAACTAATGCAATTCCTCCAAAAATAACCCTGTGAGAAACTTCAAGTTGAACAGATTTGCTTTCTCCTTCAATTGTTTTTTCCTGCTTTACAGGAATGTTAACGTATGGAATGAGAAGCAGGGCTCCAATTAAGAGAAAAATCGCATCCAGAAGCATAAGTTTAACCCCAAAAAGGTAAGCAAGATAGCCCACAATAGGAAACACAAGAAGGGAAGTTACCTCCCCCACGGTTTGTACTTTTGCGTTGAGCTTTTGGAGCTCAGACTCTTCAAGAGTCATGGAAGCTATAAGCGTAAAGCCAAAGTATCTATGAAGAATATCAAGAGCCGAGATTAGTGAAATTAAAACATAAAAAGCCCAAATGTTCGAGGCAGACTTTATTATTGCCAAGGCAAAGAAAGACTGGATGAACAATGCGATAAAAGCGAGCCTAACTTTTTTCTCAGTCTTATCAAGAAAGCGACCCATCAACGGAGGGAATATAACCCAGGGAAGCATGGAAGCAAATGAATAACCCGCAACACTCAGTAGGGAACTCGTTTGGTTAAGAAGATGCCAAGGCAGGGCTATGTTTTCAATTGCATCTCCAATGACTCTGAGCACGGTTGTGACCAGTAGGAGTGTGTAGAGTTTAGATTTCATTGAAGTCACCCTTCTACTTTTTGAATTTACCCCAGATAAAAGTTATAAACTTTCTGGAGAACTTTAAACATGCCGTTCACACCTTTCCACTTTGGGCCAGCGTTATTATTTGCGACGCTCTTTGGGTATTTGGATTTCTTGACTTTCATGATTGCTAATGTAATTGTGGACTTTGAACCTTTCTTGGTTTTGAGATTTGACTTAGATTTGCGCTACGGCTATCCGCTTCACGGCTTCTTTCACACCCTCATTGGAGGCTCTCTGGTTGCTTTAGCTTTGACGGAGGTTATGGCAAAATTTTACAAACATTTAGGAAGAGAGACGGACATCAAAAAGCTTAGAATTACAGCCTTGAGTGGGGTCTGGCTTCACATAGGTCTTGATTCATTCCTCTACACGGATATAAAGCCCTTCTATCCTCTGAGCTGGAATCCGTTTTACGGCGCATTTTCAGCTTTCGAAGTTTATGGATTCTGCATAGGAGCTTTTTTGTTAGGAGTGCCCTTATATTTGCTGAGAAAAATCAAAGCTTCTTCCTAAACCTCCTTCTCTAAGACAAACACAATATCTGCAATGAGATAAAACTTGAGTTGTCCAGTATTCATTTACTTTTGTTTTCACTTCAAGTTAAACTCTTCCTAGAAAAGGAGACATAATTGGCTACCATACTTCATATTACTGATCCTTTTACCTTGTTCTTGGAAAATATTGGTTCCCCATATTTTTGGGGCATATTTACAATATTAAGTTTGTTTTAAATTTCAATTATTTTTAGTTTCTAACTAATAGTTTAAGAAAAGTTTTTATTTATTACTATTATTAGTAAAACATGAAAATCTACCGGAGGTGATACGAAATGGCAAAGATTGAGTATGTTGTAGAAGGAAAGCCCAATGGTCTGGAGTACAAAGGAAAAAGCGAAGAGGTTCCATTTGTATGTGCTGTTTGTATGGTCTGTACACAATCTGTGATTAGCTTAAAGTGACCAAAGCTTCAGGTGATCATCATGGCAAAGATTGAGTATATTACAAAAAGAGAAAGAAAGAGGGAATACATCAGACCCTACACTGGAACAACTCAGGAAGTTCCATTTAAGTGCCAAAGTGGCTGTGTAGTCTGCGCCACAGGGGCAATTATTGGGCTTCGTTGAATTTTTCTTTTTTCAATTAGGAGTCAAGAAATAAGTGGGAGGTGACTTCATGGAAAATAAAAAATTATTCCTTCCAAATCCTCAACTACTATGGGAGATTAAAAATAATAAAGCAGTGATATACATGCCTGATAAAGAGTTAGGACTAGATAAAGAAGGCACGGAAATATTTTCTCAAATTATACGACGGCAACCTGTTCATATTACAACCCCAGAGCAAGAAGACTTTATAGAAGAATTGGTAAGACACAATGTTATTATGCCCTACAATCCGGAGAAACCCAGATTTTTCCCACCGGGAGCTATGGCTGTTGAGATTACACACAAATGTAATTTGAGATGTAAACACTGTTATATTGGCACACGAGATAATCCCGGAACACTGTCCTTAGAAGTCATTAAAAAGCTTGTACGTGAAATGGAGGAATTAGGATGCTATCAACTTGCCATTGGTGGTGGAGAACCAACATTACATCCAGATTTTGAAAAAATCTTAGAAATTATTCATAAAAGCAAAATAGTAGCCCATATAGTCACAAATGGTACCACCAATCTCCCTGAATACCTTGAAAAGTATGCCAATAAAAAGAAAAAAAAGTTTCCAAGTGACTATAAGTATAGACGGACCAAAAGAAATACACGAAAAAATCAGAAAAAACGTAATGTTTGATAAAATAATGGAAAATGTTAAAAAGTTGGCAGAATTGGGATGGAAGCCTCAAATTCAAACAACAGTTTCTTTAGAGACATATCATCATATACCTGCCTTATTGGATCAGATTAAGGAGTGGCCAATAAGAGCATGGACAGTCAAAATGGAGTATCCCGTTGGTAATGCCAAGGTTAACGCCCAAATATTCCCTTCTCCCGAGGAATTCCTAAAGATGAGGGCAGAAATCTGGAAATGGTGGAAAGAAAGGGATATGAGAGAGATAGAATTTGTAGAGGATCTTGGTTATTTTCCACCAGCTATAAAGAAACCTGCTAAAAGAAGAGCATATTATTTATGCTCTGCTGGAGTTACTCAGGTAACCATAGATGCAGATGGAAACATAACCCCATGTACTCTTATTCAAATAACCGATGGATCATCAAGATACATTGCTGGGAATCTCTATGAGGACAGCTTAAAAGAAGTTTGGCATACGAGTGAAGTTCTATGGAAGTTCAGATTGACGTGGCCTGAAAATGAATCTTGCGCTCGTTGTGGTTTAGTATGTGCCAAGTGTCCCGCAACAATACTTGCAATAACTGGAGATATCAACAAACCAGATCCAAGGTGTCCTATGGCCTAATGAGAGGAGGTGAGGATAAATGGCAATAGTCGAACTGACAAATGTAACGAAGAAGTTTTCAGGTTCTCGTGGTGAAGTTACCGCAGTTAATAACGTCAGCTTCAAGGCTAACAGCGGTGAAGTTCTTGGAATCCTTGGGCCAAACGGAGCAGGGAAAACTACGACTCTGAGGATGATAGCCACCATATATAAGCCTGACAATGGAACAATATTTGTGGATGGAATAGACGTTGTTAAGAGCCCTATGGAGGTTAGGAAAAGAATCGCCTATATGACACAGGAGCCAGATTTACCACCTGCTTTGTCAGTTAAGGACTATATGATATACTACTTCCGCTTCAGAGGGCTCAGCAAGGAGAAAGCAAGGAGATACTGCGACCATACTCTTGAGCTCTTTAATCTTAAGGGGCATGCCCATAAAAAGCCTTTTCAACTGAGTACGGGATTAAAGAGACGAGTGCAGTTGGCATGTGTTCTCTCCAGTGACGTCCCTCTTATATTTCTTGACGAACCAACTGCAGGAATTGATCCGAGAAGCAAAAGAAACACATGGGAGTTCATTAAAGAAAAGCTTAAAGACGGAGGAATGACTGTTATCCTAACGAGTCATGACTTGTATGAAATAGAGTACCTTGCAGATAAGGTGATAATCATGAACCATGGAAAGATTGTGGCAAAGGGCTCCCCCTCAGAGCTGAAAAGAAAGTTTGGAAAAACTGTCAGAGTTATACTTGAGGAACCGATCTACAACTTTGATTTGCTGAAAGAGATTCTTTTAGAGATTAAAAGCATCAAAAATGTTTTCCTTATCGGCGAAAATTCCTTTGATATACAGCTTAAATCCCTAGAGTATTCTATAAATGACATTCTTCAAGCATTGGTCTCTCATGGATTAAGAATTAGGGATATCTTTACAACCACTGCGAACTTTGAGGACGTCTACCTTGATATAATCGAGGGGTGAAGAAGATGGAATTTAGAGAATTATTTTCATCATTCTGGGTTGCCATCTCAAGAGAAATCAAAGTCGGCGTTGATTTAGAGTTTCTGCTTGGCACTCTGTTTGAACCTGTGGTATACATCCTACTCTTTGGTCCCCTGATGGGAAAGCTCATAGGTGGAATTGATGTTGATGGAGGAAGGATTTCTTATCTGGCGTTCATGTTCCCGGGAGTGCTGACATTGGTAAGCATAAATCAGGGATTTAGAGGAGCAACAACATTTATTCAAGATCGTTTCTACGGTGGCCTGGAGACCCTTTTCACCCTTCCAGTACCTCGTTCAGCCTTGTTTATTGCGAAAATCTTTGGTGCCTGCCTGAGAGCACTGGTAGCGATGATCGTACTGTCAGTTCTTGCTATTGTGATTACAAAGGATATTTCCATGACTTTAACAGGCTTCGTTGGAAGCTTTTTGGTAAATTTCACTCTCGTTATAATGTTGTCTAGCTTTATGATATATCTACTCTCCAAGAGCCAGAACCCCAATCTCCCCTTGGCAATCTCAGGCATACTGATACTCCCCATGATGTTCCTATCCACAGTGTTTTATCCAGAAAGTGTGTTCGCTGGCAGTAGAACACTTAGCATATTAGTCTCAATAAATCCAATGACACATGCATCCAAGCTTGTCAGGAGCTTCATCTACGGCTTACCACTTCAGTTTTCAGAGCTGGCTGTATCGCTGGCATACCTTTTAGCTCTTGCATTCACAGGACTACTACTGGGAATGAAGGGATTTAAAAAGGCACTGGAGAAATGAATTTCCTTCGCTTCTCTCTTCTTAACTTGAAAGTGATCACAAAGCTACGGCTTTGTAAAAGTTCCTTTTCGAACATAAGGTTTATATCTATAGATATATCAGAAGTAATATCGAGTGATATCATGAAAGTTGAGCAACTCATAAGAAAAATTTTAAGATTCACAATTATAATGACCATATTAGCATTAGCAATTGGAGTATTTTACAGGGAAACAACAAAATATCTTCTGAAAGATGTTCCCCTGGACAAGTTTATTGTTGTGTCAACGTACCTAAGCATATCCCATGGTCATACATTTGTTATTGGTGCATTTATTCCACTGACTTTTGCATTTATAACGTGGTTCGTAAGAGAGAAACTGACAGGAAATGACATAGCATCTCTGAACAAAGCCTTCACAGTCTACGCATTTGGTGGAGTGATGAGCCTATTTTTGCTTATCTTTAAGGGATTTGAGGTTGTAAAACTTTATTCAAATGGTGTTTCCTTCGATGCTTTGAATTCTGAGTTATTCTTTGGAAATCAAGCCCTGAGATCGTCTCTCTATGGAACTGCTCATCTATTGCTTGGAGTAGGAGTCATATGGTATCTTTATATTCTTTGGAAGAAACTTTAAGTTCCAGATTTCTATCTTTTTAATCCTTAATTTTAAGTTCTCAGAGGTATGCTTCCCTGATGAGAGGTTTCATTCTTATCCCCAAATCTTTTATGAACTTTGAGATATAAATCTTTGAGGTGTCAAGATGATTCCCCAAACCCACCTCAAAGTTCTCTATAAGCTGTATGAGAGGTTAAAGGATAGCAATGTGAACTGGGTCGTTACCGGGAGCCTTGGCTTTGTGCTCCAAGGAGTTCCCGTTGAGCCTCATGATATTGATATCCAGACGGACAAAGAAGGAGCTTATGAAATCGAGCGCTTCTTTTCTGAGTTTGTAGTGAGACCCGTAAAGTTCAGAGAGAGTGAGAGAATCCGCTCGCACTTTGGAGCACTGATGATTGATGGAATCAAAGTCGAGATAATGGGGGATATTCAAAAGAAAGTTAACGATGAATGGGAGCCCCCGGTGGACATAAACAGATACAAGCGCTTTGTGCAAATCGAAGGTATGAAGATTCCAGTTTTGGATTTAGAATATGAGTATCAAGCCTATCTCAAGCTTGGAAGGGTTGAAAAGGCGAAGATGCTGAAGAAGTTTTTGGAAGAAAGAGGAAAAGAGAAACTTTAAATGCATTGAACCGTCTTGCCACACACTATTTCTTTGCATTTATTATCTGCCAGATAGTCTCATCCCCAATGACAACAAGTATTGCAGCCCTCTCGTTGCTCAATCTAAGCAGCTCAACGTATATGTACCCATCTTGAGTTTTGAACAGTACATTTTTTGAATCAACAAAGCTGTTTCCACACATAGAGTATGCGTTGTCCTTAAGTGAAATGTTTTTCTCTTGATAGGATATTTCTTTTTCAGTGCTGATATAAAGTTCTCATAACTCTGTAGAGCCTTTGTGTAGTTCGTATAGTAGAAGGAAGCAAAATAGTAGTTATAGGCTTTAATGGCATAATAACATTCGTAACTCCTTGGCTCTTCAAACGTCCAGTTAATTCTCAGCCAATCTAAAGGACACACGTGCTCCCCTTTAATTTTAAAATCCCTGAGGTTCATTAATAAAGCCGCTTTTTGCTCGCAGGTATAGTTACCTACGAGTATAGAGGAGTTAGCATTAGATGAATGCTTTCCATTGAACTCCCTGTTTATTTCTTCATCGTTCCTCAAATTCATTTTTTGCACTCCTAATACGATCAGAGTGAAAAGAATTAAGAAAAAGAGCAAAGAGAAAACTATTTTTAAAGAGCTCCTCATGATTCCCACCTTAATTTGGCCTTAGGTATATAATCCATGCCCCACCCCAAACTAACTCTTAACGTGGTTGACGGCAATACATAAGGTTTACAACCTCTACAATCCTCTCTGCCAAATAACCAATCAGCATTTGAGTTTTTGAATCATTTGCAGTTTTCCCTTCTTCCCGGTATCCCGGCACAATGACGGCACCAACAATGATTGCCTGGGCATCTAAAATTAGTGAAGATGTTAAAGTGCAGAGTGCTGTTACACCGCCTAAGTTCGAAACAATCAGTAAGGCGACGACCTTATTCTTTAGGTAATTTTCGAGATAATCCCGTTCTAAAAGCGCCCTTAGCTTAGAAGGAACGTCCATGTTGTAAGTGGGCGTTCCGATGACTATTACATCGGCACTCTTCAACTTTTCTAAAAGCCTCACCCTCTCATCGAGGGCATCAACTTTGCATGCATCTTCTCTTAAGCATTCAGC
>CAZTOS010000077.1:0-8805 GCA_964615185.1 uncultured Thermococci archaeon | reverse complement strand
GGAAAAGCATAATTACTTTGGATTCTTAATTTCTTAGGTGGTTACCAATGACAAAAATATATACCCTTGTCGAAGATTATTCTGGTTATGCGAGCCCTTTCTTAGGTCACCATGGCATAAGTTTTCTAATTGAACACAGAAGAAAGCGCATTCTTTTTGACGTTGGACAAAGCGAAAAGCCAATTTTATACAATATGGGCATGTTGGGGTTAGAGCCAGAGAGCATTGACTACATATTTTTATCACACTGCCACTATGACCATACTGGTGGTTTATTGGGAATGCTTAAAGCCATCAAAAGAAGGATTCCGGTCATTGCCCATCCTTTAATATTCAGAAAGCATTTTATAACAAAGCCATATCTAAGGCATGTTGGAATTCCATTTTCAAAAGAAGAAATTGAAAAGTTAGCAGAGTTATACCTACTGGATGAGCCGTTTCAAATTATTGAAGATATCTATTCTACTGGGGAAATAAGGAAGAGAGAAGACTTTGAGAAAGCAACTTTGGAGCTTTATACAGTAAAAGATGGCAAACTTGTGAGGGATGAGCTTTTAGATGACATGAGCTTGGTTGTAAAAACCTCGCAGGGGCTGGTAGTCGTTAGCGGCTGCTCTCATGCTGGAATTGTTAGCATAATTAAGCGTGCCGTTGAAATCACAGGCGTCAAGAAAGTGAGGGCAGTTATTGGAGGATTCCATCTCATTGACGCCAGCAGTGAGAGGATAAAGCAAACCATCAAAGCTTTCCAAGAGCTTGATGTCGAAGAAGTTTATACGGGACATTGTACTGGACTAAAAGCAGAGGCTGAATTTTTGAAAGCTTACGGAGATAAGTTCCATAAGCTTCATAGTGGCATGGTAATTGAATTTTAGGTGTTGAAAAATGGAAAATTCACAGATTACGCTCTTTGCATATTCAAAGGATAAATTTACGGAAAAGAGGCTTGAAGCTCTTGAAGAAGCCCTCAATTACAAGGATTATCCTGTAGTGTGGATAAATATTGATGGTATTGCATACCTAAATGAATTAAAGAAAACTTTTGGTTTTTATGACACTTCAATAAGGTTAATCCTTCGTTCAAAAAGCAGGCCAAAAGTTGAAATTTTTGAGGATTATCTTTTTGTACTTCTCTATCAAGTTTATGAATCCTCTGGAGGATTAAAAAGGGAGAAAACTGCAATATTTCTGAAGGATAACTACGTGATAACTCTGCAGGAAGTAGAGGGTGATGTTTTTAACTCCATTAGAGAGAGCATTAGAAAGGGGGAAGGTCTTGTTAGGGAGAAAAATGCTGATTATTTAATTTTTCTCCTCCTTGATGCAGTGATTAACAACTATGTCCCAATTTTGGATAAGATAAATGCAAAAATGGAGGCAATAGAGGATAAGATACTCCGCAACAGCGACAGAGAAATGCTCAGGAAAATTCACACAATACGCAGAAGAATCCTCTTCATGAGGCGTGCGATTTTTCCTCTGCTTGAGGTCTTTAGGGAGCTACAGCTTGAAGGCACAAAGTTCTTTGAAGAGGACACAAGGCCGTATCTTAGGGAACTCAATGCTCATGTTCTGGAGGTTCTCGATTTAATAGAAAGCCAGCGCGAGATGGCGAATGGTCTTATAGATATTTACTATTCTACAATCTCAATGAGAATAAATGAAATCATGAGGGTACTAACGGTAATTTCCACAATCTTCATACCCTTAACCTTTATAACTGGAGTCTACGGTATGAATTTCCGCTACATGCCAGAGCTGAGTTGGCGTTATGGATATCCCGCAGTTCTGCTTGTTATGTTGATGATATCACTTGGCATGCTTTATTATTTCAAAAGAAAAGGTTGGCTTTAGAGATTCAGAGCAAGCTTTACAGCTTTCTCGGCTATAACGTCCATCGGGTCAATCAGCGGGACTTCCAAGTCCTCGGGTTTCAGCGCAACACTTACCTCAGTGCAGCCAGCGATGATGCCTTCGCTTTCCTTTTCAAGCTTTTTGGCTATCTCCAACAGGAGTTCCCTCCCAAGCTTGAACTTGTTAGCTTTGATTCCTTCGTAGATGCCTCTCATAACTTTCTCTTGTTCTTTCTCATTTGGTATTATCACTTTTATCCCCCTCTTTTCCAGAGCTTTCTGGTAGATTCCAGTAGTTAATGTTCCTGTTGTTGCCAGCAGTCCAACTCGTTTAATTCCCAGCTGCTTAACATATTCGGCAGTTTCCTCAATCATGTTGATTAGTGGAATGTTTATTGCCTTCTGGATATCATCGGCGAAGAAGTGCGCTGTGTTGCAGGGCATTATTATAAAATCTGCTCCCCAGCTTTCAAGCTTTTTTGCACTATCAATGAGTTCTGGCAGGGGATTTTCACCTTTACCGAGAATGTAAGCTGTTCTATCGGGAATTTTTGGATTGTTGTAGATTACAATCCTCGGATGGTCCTGGTCTCTTTTTGCTGGGGTTTTCAGAACTATTCTTTTAAATAGTTCAACAGTTGCCATAGGACCCATACCGCCAAGGATACCTATTATTTTTTCCTTCTCCATTTTAATCACTCAGCTTTTTACATATTTGAGTTTGCCTTCTTTCCACTCAATATAGCGCGCCATAATAAACAGCAAGTCACCCAGACGGTTGAGATATTTTAGGGCATCTTCCCCAAATCCATATTCCAATACGAGCCTTGCAACTTTTCTCTCTGCTCTTCTCACAACAGCTCTGCAGACGTCAAGTTTTGCGCTTGCTATTGTTGAGCCAGGGATTACAAAGGCTTTTAGCTGGACTTCATCTTCGAATTTTTTAATCAGGCTTTCCATCCATTCCACTTCATCTTTCCCAATCTTCTTATATTTGCCTTTGCTTGCTATTTCTCCCATGAGGGAATACAAGTCAACCTGAATTTTCTCTACAATGGCTCTAAGCTCCTTATCCCTGATGTAGTGCTTTGCTTCTCCAAGAAAGGAGCTCGCTTCATCAATTGTTCCGTTGGCTTCAATAATTGGTGAGAACTTTGCTACTCTTTCCCCAGTGAAAATTCCAGTTGTCCCTTTATCACCAGTCCTTGTTGTGATTGGCATATAATCACCAAGTTCAGTTAAAAGTGCTGACCTTTTTATCCCTTTTGTTGCTTTTTTGTTGTCTAATGTCGCTATCTATACACCGCGGGTGATACAAAAAGCACCGGGAAAAGCTATTTATACTTGAGAGCGTTTCTAAAATTTTGGTGATACTATGAAGAGGTGGGCTCTGTTTTTAATTGTTGTAATGATTTTGAGTATAGTTCCAGTGAGTACAGTAGAATTAGTAAAAGCTAATGGTAGTCTAACTGTTACTATTAAACCAAGCGACGATGCATGGATCAGTGAGGATGGGTATATTGACAGCAAAAAATACAGGCTTCGTGTTGGTGTTTACAAGAGCAATGAAGCAAGAGCATATTTAAAATTCAACCTAAGCGAGATTCCTGAAAATGCTATCATCTTAGATGTGGTTCTCCATCTCCATGCATACTACCACTATGGAAGCGGCACTCACAACATAACCGTGAGAGGGGTTCTCAATGACAGCTGGGATGAGAACAACATAAACTGGACAAATCAGCCAACGAATTGGACTGATGTACTGAACTGGCAGATATTGAGTAGCCAAAGTGGAAACATAGATATCTGGAAGGCATGGAACGTAACTGATTTCATAATTAATGAACTCAAAAATGACAAGGTTGTAAGTTTCGTTATATTGTCAAATTGGACGAGTGGAACTGATTACTTCTATTTTACCTCCAGTGAAAGCAAGTATACTGAGGATCATCCCTATCTTGAAATAACCTACAGGGTAGAAGCAAATGTTTCTGAAGTTTCTATCCAGGAAATTCAGAGCAACACCACTGATGGCGACAAATCTGCCTATGATGGAAAAGTCGTGAAAACTTATGGAGTTGTCACTGGTGTAGGATATAGAGGGTTCTTCATTCAAAATGGCACTGGGCCTTGGAGCGGCATCTTTGTATACACAAAGACAGAACCTCCTGTTGAAGTTGGAGATTATGTAATGGTTATTGCAAAAGTGACAGAATACATGGACAGTGGGAGCACAGAATACCTAACTGAACTTAACTATGCGTATACCGATGAATCTCTTAGAAAAATTGAAGTTCTTGGAAAGGATGAAATACCAGCACCGGTTGTCCTTCCTACAGGAAACGTTTCACAGGAGCAGTGGGAGAGTGTTTTGGTTGAGGTTAGAAATGTCATGGTAATCAACACCACCTTAGGGTACGGTGAATGGCTCGTTGATGATGGAACTGGTTCAGTTAGAATTGACGACTACATGTATCCTTATGATGAATATTCAGATGAACTGAGAGAAGGAAAATGGCTCGCTTTTATTAGGGGAGTAGTTTATTACTCCCACAATGCATTTAAAATTGAGCCGAGAAACAGAGATGATATAGGCTTTGAATTCATTGAGCAGTTTACTGAAAAATTCTATCCAACTGAAGATGCATACGGGTATTATTATAAGGGTGAGGAAATTTCGTGGAAGAATTACCACTATTATTCCGAAGGTGATAAGTACGAGCTCGCCGTTGGAAACTCAAGTACCTATCAGAGCGAGCGTGCTTATTTGAAGTTCAACTTAACTTTGCCTGAAGATGCAGTAGTTTCATCGGCAAAGCTTTGTGTCTACGTTGCATACATTAAAAATGGTCCACTTAACGTTGGACTATACAAAACAACGAGCAACTGGAGTGAAAAGGAAAAACCCGAAACATTCCCAGAACAACTTGAGTTAATTGACAATATAACGATTTCCTCAACTGGGTATTCATGCTGGCATCTTGGCAATGTCAGCTCAGGTATTGTAAGTTATCTCCTAAAGCTGGTAAATGAGAGTGAATATTCCTATAACTATATGTGGATACTCTCCAAGGAGAACCCTGACAACAAGCCATACATCGAAGTGGTCTACACAAGAGGAGCAACAGTGGAAGAAATCGGCAACACAACACTCTACTTCTATGGTATGGAAAAGCCCAATTATAACGTATCTAATGGATTTGCAGTTTTCAACATAAGCGGGATTTCCATAGAGGTGCCAATTGAGAACAGAACAGCTCTAATTGTAAATGAAACCGCTCTCAAAAAGGTGCTTTCAACTGATGAGCCTGCAATTGTTGCGGGATGGAATTCAGGGATTCTCAACATCTCAACAGATACATCAGTGTCAAAAACAGAACTTCCGAGGAAAACAATAACTAAGATCTATACAGCAATGAAGCTAAACGTTAGTGTCGGATGGCAAGGCTTTGCAGTCATAGCAATCCCAATGAAAGGAAAACCTGAAGAAGTAACAGTAACTAAGAACAACCAAACCTTTACACTAACTAAGGAAAAATCGGAAATTGGTTACTATTATGAAAGCAACAATCTACTTTTCGTTGTGCTGAACGGAGACCCGGTAGTTATTATTAAGTTTGTTTCAGAGGAAGTTTCTGAACATCCCAGCATTTTTGACATAATGACAGCGATGTCATGGTACTATGTTCCAATTGTGCACAAACAAGCATCGTTAGTTGATCAAAAATATTCTGAGCTTGTTAAGTATCTTGAGATAATTGATGGAAAAGCAAACATAACATCAATAAAGCCACTTATTGACGATATAAATGAATACTATAACCAATATCTCCAACTGAAAAGAGAATTGCCTAAGTCAATGACCAATGTTTCAGTCAATATGGTTCCAAAGGTCTTTCTTAATGCGAGAAAATCTTTCCTTCTTCAAAGGTATTTACTTGAAAAGTTTGAATTCATTCTCCCATTGCTTAACACAACTGCAAAGCAAGTGCTGATACAAAATGTCACCAATATAACAGTTGAACTTCCAAAAGTTTACAAGGTTCTCATAGACTCAAGTCATAACCAGTATTACAATGCTAACAGGATGAGTGGTCTTATCAACAGGATAGAGAACGAGCTCAACTGGGCAGTTGACGTTAACTATGGAATGCTAACCTATGAGAAGCTCAAGAACTATGATATATTGATCATAACTAATCCACAGAGTGATATTACAGATGAAGAGGCACAAGCAATCAAGCAGTGGGTTAAAGAGGGTGGAGGTCTATTCATTCTCGGAGACTGGTATAGGTATGTCTACTACAGAAGCTTAAACAAGATAACCGAGGAGTTTGGCATCAAGTTTAATGATGATGAGCTTATGGATGATGAAATAAACGATGGAAAGCCGTACTATCCGTTTGTTGGTGAATTCAATTTTGAGCATCCAGCAATGAAATTCCTCAATGAAACATGGAAGATGTACTACAACGGTGATACCCTTGATGTTTCCGGAGATGCAGTCTGGCTCATCAGAGGTTACGAAAGCTCATATGCTGTGGATCAGACAGGGAAGATTACAAAGGAGAAAGGTTCAAAACCCATTGTTGCAGCAGCGGTTGAGGTTGGAGAAGGCAGAATTGTTGCTTATGGTTCAAGCAAAGCTATAAGTGACAAATATTATGGAAACTACATTACAACAAACTGGCCATTCATCAAGGGAGTTCTTCTCTGGCTCGCAGGAGAAATCTGACTCTTCTCCTTAATTTTATTTTTGTATTACATTTCAACACTCATCGAAGCGAAACGATTTTATATTTAAGGATTGTACTTTTCTATGCATAGACGAGAGGTGAGGTTCATGCACGAACTTGTTGAGTTTGCTGTTGAAAAGGCTTTAGAATTTGGGGCAAAATATGCAGAAGCAAGGTTTGAGGAACATAGTGGAGTAAATATTGTCATGAAAAATGGTAATCCAGAAGGATTAGGTATGCGAGCTGACAGAGGAATAGGAATTAGAGTTCTTGTAAATGGTGGAATGGGGTTTGCATCAACAAACGTTCTAACAAAGGAAAGTGTCAGCGAAGTAGTTAAAAAAGCCGTTAAGCTCGCAAAAGCTGCTTCAAAAGTTAGAAACAGACCAATAGAGTTCAGCGAAGAGAGATTTCATGAAGTTTACTACGAAGTAAGAATGAAGAAAGACTTTAGGGATTATTCTGGAGAAGAAAAGATGGAGTATCTAAAGCTCATCGAAGAAGAAGTTCTGAACAG
Source organism: uncultured Thermococci archaeon (assembly GCA_964615185.1). Lineage (GTDB taxonomy): Archaea > Methanobacteriota_B > Thermococci > Thermococcales > Thermococcaceae > Thermococcus_B. Next base: position 1,696 of record CAZTOS010000077.1, on the reverse strand, counting down.
TGGAGGCAATGTTCCAATGAGGTTTTTAAGCTATCAAGACTGGATTGCCCGCAAGTATTTTGTCAACAATGAAGGTGCAAAAGTTGAGAGTGTTATTCCAAGAGTTTCTATAACTTACAATTTGGTGGTGTTTGAAGAGGGTCAAGTTGAGCAAGCCCCGTTCGTTCAGACTGCTTTCACTGGTGGTCTTGAGTTGATAGAAAAAGCAGAACCTTGGAAGAGAGCACTGAATGATGTTAAAGCCTTGCAGAGGTTGATAAAGGAAGGAAAGAAGCCGCCAGAGGGAAAGGTAGATGTTGTCATAAGTCCAGAAGTTGCGGGAATAGCTGTCCACGAGAGCGTTGGACATCCCTATGAAGCAGATAGGATTTTTGGAAGGGAAGCAGCTCAAGCTGGAGAAAGCTTCGTCAAGCCAGATATGTTAGGAAAGAGAATTGGAAGCGAGGTAGTAACTGTTATTGAAGACCCAACGATACCAAACAGCTGGGGCTTCTACTTGTATGATGATGAAGGGGTTAAAGCGAGGCCGAGATATCTAATCAAAGACGGAATAATTACCGAGTTCCTGATGAACAGAGAATATGCCTATTACCTTGATACTCATTCTAATGCCTCTGCAAGAGCGATAAACTACGACAGAGAGCCCATAGTGAGAATGGCCAACACATACTTGGCTCCGGGCGATTATTCCTTTGAGGAGTTGATTGAAGATGTGAAGCTTGGAGTTTACATGGTCAGCTTTAATGAATGGAACATTGACGATAGAAGATACCAGCAGAGGTACATTGGTAGAGAGGCGTATTTAATCGAGAATGGAGAAATAAAGCATCCAGTAAGGAGGCCTATCCTCGAGATTACAACAAAAGGTCTGTGGAGCAGTGTTGACGCAGTAGGAAAAGAGGTTGAATTTTATCCAGGGACATGCGGAAAAGGTGAACCCGGCCAGGGAGTTCCAGTATGGATGGGAGGGGCGAGTGCAAGACTTAGGGACGTTGTATTGAGGAGGTGAGAAAATGTTTGATATTAATGAACTCATCTTAAAGAAGGCCAAAGAGATTGGCTTTGGAGATTTCGTTGTTTTATCATATGAGACACAGAGGAGACAAGTTAGATTTGCAAACAACGAGATTACTGTCGCTAAAAACTGGCACTATCAAAAATCCGTAATTTTTGCTGAATATGAAAAGAGGCTTGTCTCAACAGAGCTCACAACCCTTGATGAAAAAACAATCGAAGAGACATTAAAAATGCTCTTTAAGACGGCAAAGGCAATGGAGCCGAAGAAGGATTATTATGGCATAGCAGAGGGCCCATTTGAATATAGGGACATTCCAGAGACATTTGATAGAAAGATTGTAGAACTTGATGAGCCGAACGAGTATGTTGAGATTGCCATAAACTCAGCATTGGAAGAAGGGGCTAAGAGGGTTGCTGGAGTTCTTTATACGGACTACAACAAGCTTTACCTAACGACGAGCAACAATGTTGAAGCTTTTGACGAAGGGACGGGCATAGAAATCAGCGTTAGGGCTTTCGTTGATGACGTGGCAAGTGGGCATGGGACGAATTCAGTCAGAGTTTTGAAGAGGTTCGACCCAGAAAGCGCTGGAAGAAAGGCTGGAGAGATAGCGAAGCTTGCCATTAATCCGGAAGAGGGAGAGGCTGGCAAATACGACGTCATCTTTGACCCGTTAGC